>NZ_JAKRGA010000003.1:600000-884408 GCF_022347785.1 Psychrobium sp. MM17-31 | reverse complement strand
GGTGTGTAAGCGTTGTGAGGCGTTGAGCTAACCCGTACTAATGACCCGTGAGGCTTAATCATACAACACCTAATGTGTTTTAGAGACCTCAGAAATAACAAGACATTTGTTGTTAGAAGAACAGAATATAATCACTTTCCAGATTCGTTATTAACGCGATTGCGTAAAGAGCACCTAATTAGTTTGGTAACCATAGCAAGTTGGTCCCACCTGAACCCATTCCGAACTCAGTAGTGAAACGACTTAGCGCCGATGGTAGTGTGGGGCTTCCCCATGTGAGAGTAGGACATTGCCAAACACCTATTTAGAGAAAAGCCCCCGCATTGAGTTCGGGGGCTTTTTTCGTTTTTGTTATCTATGTTAATACTGGTAAGGCTGCAATCGCAGCCTTTTTTATTTCTGGGGGGATGCATGGTGATAGACATTAGTGCAGCGGAAATTTACACTAAGCCAAAATAACAAATACGGTGAGTTAATGGTTTCACGTAATGAATTAATGGCGTTTTTAGATAAGACGTTAGAGCCACATAAAATTAAAGATTATTGTCCAAACGGCTTGCAGGTTGAAGGGACAACTGACATTAAGAAAATTGTCACAGGTGTTACAGCCTCTCAGGCAATGATTGATGCAGCAATTGCCCATGGCGCTGATGCGCTCTTGGTTCATCATGGCTATTTTTGGAAGGGCGAGAGCCAAACCATTACGTCGTTGAAGAAAAAACGTATTAAAAGCCTGTTGATGGCTGATATTAACTTAATTGCATATCATTTGCCCCTCGATATTCATCCTACCCTTGGCAATAATGCGCAACTGGCGCAGCGATTTGGTATTAGTAACGTACAAGGATTAGAGCCGGGAAATCCTGTCAGTGTTGCCGTCAAAGGTGAGTTTGCAACGCCGATTACAGTGGCTGAATTAGAACGACGCATTGGGCAATCATTAGCACGCGATGTGTTAGTCGAAGGACAACCTGATAAAGAGATTCGCACTGTGGCCTGGTGTAGTGGCGGCGGTCAAAGCTTTATCGAAATGGCTGGCGAGCAGGGCATTGATGCCTTTATTAGTGGTGAAGTTTCTGAGCAAACTATTCATTTGGCGCGCGAATATGACGTTGCGTTTTTTGCTGCTGGTCATCACGCTACCGAGCGTTACGGCGCAAAAGCACTAGGGGAGTTTGTTGCCGATAATTTGGATGTCGACGTCGAGTTCATCGATATCGACAACCCTGCGTAATTTAATCAACTACACATTCAAATGAGTCACAAAGTTACAAGGTTTGTGGCTCGCATCTAACTGCTCTTTAATGATTTTCTGCCAACCAGTGCGACAAGCATTGGTCGAGCCAGGTAGGCAGAAAATAGCTGTTTTATTGGCCATGCCACCTAATGCTCTAGATTGTACGGTTGAAGTGCCAATTTCGCTGTAGGATATATGTCTAAATAACTCGCCAAAGCCTTCGATGTCTTTATCAAACAATACTGACATTGCCTCAGGTGTGTTGTCACGAGGTGTAAATCCTGTGCCACCAGTGGTGACTATGGCGTGGACGTTGTCATCAGCTATCCATTTAGAAGCAATGGCGCGAATATCGTAAATAGAATCTTTGACAATGGCTTTTTGATAAATGCGATGGCCCGTCTCACTAATCTCTGTGACTAATAGCCCACCTGAGGTGTCAGTCGATTCATCTCGCGTATCAGAAATAGTCAGCACACAGATATTTAATGGGGTAAAACCATTGTTATTAGACATTTTATTATCCTTGTATCAATAAGATGGCAGCATCATAGCAAAGAGTCGGTAAATAGGGTTAACAAAAACGCCATCGGGGTGTGATGGCGTTTTAAGTTCATGAATTGGATCAATGTTACGCGGGTAAGGGGCTCTTGTGCTCGCTGTTAGCAGGCGAGACAGTATCTGCTTCAACTTGGAAGAAGCTAATTAGCTGTTTTAATTCCTGCGCATGACACGTGAGATTAGTACTCGATTTTGCCGCTAATGATACTAATTCCGAGTTTTTGACCGTAATGTTCTCGAGGTGTTTGGTGGTCTGATTAATTTCTTCCATCGATGATGATTGTGATGTCGATGCATTGTCGATATTCGCCACCACAGACGATACTTCTGTGACACTGTCGATAATATTTTGCAGAGTATCTCCGGTATCGGTAACTAATATTGAGCCGTCACTGACTTTATCTTGCGCATCACCAATGAGATTCTTAATATCTTTAGCTGCCGCTGCACTGCGTCCCGCTAAGTTTCTTACTTCGCCGGCAACAACGGCAAAACCTCGACCTTGCTCACCAGCGCGAGCTGCTTCAACAGCCGCATTAAGCGCGAGTAAATTGGTTTGAAAGGCAATGTTATCAATCAAACTAATAATTTCGGAAATGTTGCTGGTGGAGTGATTAATGTTTTCCATAGCTGTCATCGCTTTTTGCACTACATCACCGCCTTGTTCAGCGAACTGACGAGCTTTCTGTGCCAATACGTGGGCTTTTGAAGCGTAGGAAGAGTTGTCTTCAACCGTATTGGTTATTTCCTGTAACGCAACATTGGTTTGTTCGAGACTTGCTGATTGTTCAACGGTGCGTTTGTGCAAATCTTCATTGCCCCCAGCCAACTGTTGCGCTTCGCTGTTGACGCTATTTGCCGATTGCTGAATACGTGAAACTATAGCAGTCAGTTGCTCAACGGTGGAGTTGGCGTCGATTTTTAACTGCTCGAACTGACCGTGATATTCTGCGGTTATCGTTTGGGTGAGATCGCCTTTTGCTAGCGCACTAAATATGCGGAGGGCGTCAGTAGTGACTTGATCTGAAACATCAACTAGTTGATTGATGCTCGATGAGAAGGATTTAAAGAAACCCGCTTTGTCATCCAATGTTATGCGGTCACTAAAATCTCCTCGTAGTGCATTATCCACCACTTGCTGAATTTCAGTTTGAGTTTTCACTTCTGGAGTGCGGTCGACAATTTCCACCACTGTTCCTAGTTGCTCACCAGTGACATTAAATACAGGATTGGCGGTGAAGTTCAATGTTACGCCGTTTACGACGCTTTCATTGACTTGTTGCTGACTCACGCCCACCAAAGACGCTGAGTCCACGTTCATCGCACTAAAGATCGTTGTGGCTGGCGAACCGCCAATGTCATCGGTGGGTAAATTAAACACATCGGCATATTGGTTGAGCAGTTTGAGTAGCGCGTTATTGGTGTAAACTACTTTGTGGCCTTTGTTGAGTACCATAATATTGCCGCTAACATTGTCTAGTGCCTGCTTGATTCTAGTATTAATGCTAAGTTCTCGTTCAGTGGCTTTGGTGCGCTCATTGAGATTGTCTTGCATATTGCCAAGTGCCAATAATAATTGGCCAATTTCATTGCTATTATTGCGATTAATTTCGTTGTCTAACTTACCATTAGCAATTGATTTCGCTACCTTGATTGCTTCGACTAGTGGCTCAGTAAGGCCACGTGAGAAGGCCATTGCGCAGCCAATTAGAACAGCGATCGTAATGACGGCAATAATTACTGTTTCCCAAATCAGTGTAGTAATGGCTGCAAAGGCTTCGCTTTCATCGAGTTCAGCGACAATTCCCCAGTTGAGGTCGGTAATCTTTAATGGCGCGAACGCTGACAAAACACTGTGATCTAAATGATTGATAATTGTCTCACTGCCGGTGATGTCATTGGCAATATTAGTTGTCGCTTGAGTATCAACTGTAGTGCGCAATATTGTATTATTCTCGTTAAATCTAGACTGAGAACGCATGAGCTTGTCGCTACCAACTAAGAATGTCTCACCGGTTTCACCTAAACCATCGCTAGTTTGCATAATGCCGTTGATAACACCAATTGGCATTTGAAATACCAAAACCCCAATACGCTCATCACCGTCAAATATAGGTGCGGCTATAAATGATGCTGGATTGCCATAAGAAGGTGTATACATCGAAAAATCGATGAGCTTTGCTTTGTCTTTGACGTCAATATTGAGGGCTGCACGAAAAGCGCTTGCTAGAGCTGAATCTTTATACGGCCCATCAATGACACTAGTTCCGTAATCAACTTCCTTAAAAACACTGTAAACAATATGGCCTTGGTCTGGCTCGATTAGGAAAATATCGTAATAGCCGAACTTGTTGAGGTAGTTGCGAAATTTCGGATGATATTTGGCGTGACTATCATGATAACTCGACTCAATATCACCACGTAGTAGCGCGTCCTTGTTACCAAGTTTGAATTCGTTATTGGCGATATAAGCAAACTGAGCGCTCAATGCAGGTTCTTCAGTTGGAATTAACTTTGTAATATCTGGCAGCTGACTGGCGACTTTGTGGTTTTTGAACTCGTTGAGAAATTCGGTTTGATAATAGCTATTAAGCGCGTCTAATTTTTGTTGTTCTGTTTGAGGAAGTTGTACCGATAGATCGTAGAGGTTATTCGTAAACTCTTGCATCGCACTGATAGTCATTTCACTATCGGCTAATGTCGTCACTTGATTTCGAATTTGAGCAAAGTAGGCTTCAATTTGTGATTTTTTAGCACTTTTCAGTGATTCAAGTTGGTTGCGAGCACTGTCATGAAGGGCAAAAGAGGTGGATACGGTATTGATAATGCCAGCGATCAATAAAGGGACTAATCCGGCAAAAGTCATCGCGAGCATTAGTTTACGTTTTAAAGTCATATTGCTCGAAGTGCTTGTCATTCCAATCATAAAATAGTCTACATTCCATTAAGTAATTAATATATTAGGCGTATTATTTTTCAATGATCAAGTACTTTTGATTACTTTTTATCCCTTTTTATTTTGTGGTATTTACCATTATTCGTTTTAAAGATGGGGATGAATAAGAGTCTGATAGCCTAATGCCGATCAGTTAAGAGCTTTTATAGGCTTATAGTGCGGTCAGCTCCCGCCATTTTGCGTCTTAAATTAGAAATTGACCAATGCAAAAATCATGGATGATTTTTGAGTATTTGCCGCAGGGATGCGGATCAAATACGGTATTGAACAGGCAATTTATCATTTAAGAATCAACACTAAATCACGGGTCGCCTTTCTTTTGGTTACTTTTCTTTGGCGACGCAAAGAAAAGTAACTGGTGTGCTTTCGCAAAATGTCAAATAAGCAATCCTAATCTCACAAGCACACCAAATTATGCTCCTATATTGAATTTTTCGCTTAACTGACAGATATTGGCTTGAAAGCTCCTTTAGATAAAACTGGTAGCGTTTGCTAAGTTTTTATAGCGCCATACGATCCTTAGAGGCAGCTGCTAAATCACTAAGCAGTTGTTCTGTATCTTGCCAGTGAATACAGGCGTCAGTAATACTCTTACCGTAGACTAATGGCTCGCCTTCAACGACGTTTTGATTACCTTCTTCGATGAAGCTTTCTGCCATGACACCAGCAATGCGCATGCTGCCATCACGCATTTGTTGCATGATGTCTGCTGCAACATCTAATTGACGTTTGTGCTGCTTCTGGCTGTTGCCGTGGCTAAAGTCAACGACTACAGATGGCATTAGATTATTAACAGCTAATTGATCACAAGCGGCATCTACAAACTCTTTTTCATAGTTTGGCGTTTTACCGCCGCGTAAAATAACGTGGCCGAATGGATTACCGTGGGTGCGGTATACCGTCATCATGCCGTCTTTATCTGGTGAATAGAAAATGTGAGCTTCACGCGAGGCGCGTACTGCATCAATCGCAATCTTAGTATTGCCATCAGTACCGTTCTTAAAGCCGACAGGACAAGACAGCGCTGAAGCCATTTCGCGATGAATTTGACTCTCGGTGGTACGTGCACCAATAGCGCCCCAGCTAACGAGGTCGGCAATGTACTGACCGTTCACCATATCCAAGAATTCGGTGGCAATTGGCAAGCCCATTTCGGTAAGTTCTACCAACAAATGACGCGCAAGTCGCAGTCCTTTATTGGCTTGATATTGACCATTTAAATCAGGATCACTAATCAATCCTTTCCAACCGACAATGGTGCGTGGTTTTTCAAAGTAAACACGCATCGCAATCACTAGGCTGTCTTGATATTTAACTTGCAGCTCTTTTAAGCGGCGGGCGTAATCAAGTGCCGCATCGGTGTCGTGAATAGAACAAGGGCCAACGATAACGAGTAAACGCTTGTCTTGACCGTTGATGATTGCTTCGATTTCACGGCGACTTTTTATAAGACTATCAGCACCTTGCTCTGATAGTGGATACTCACTGGCTAATTGACTTGGCGTGATAACTTGGTCGATGTAGGTAGTTCTGAGTTCATCGGTTTTTATGGACATTTTCTATTGCTTTGCTGGAATCTTTATTAATGGCGCTTACCATAGCCCAAACAGGCCTTGGGATAAAGCAAATATCGTTGAATATTTAGCTTTATCCGCAATAACTTATCGCAATGAGAATTTTTCGCTAAAACATCGTCCGTTTATGACCTGTAATATCGAGGATCTTAGCGGTGATCTCCTCAACGCTATATTTAGTAGTATCGATGTAAGGAATGCGTTCTTTGCGATAGAGCATTTCCACTTCTTTAACTTCTAGGCGACATTGGCGCAAAGACGAATATTGGCTATTGGCGCGGCGCTGACTGCGAATATCGTGCAGGCGATGCGGATCGATAGTTAGGCCAAATATCTTGTGTTTGTGCTTTTTAAGCTCTTGTGGCAGTTTAAGCGCATCCATGTCTTGGCAAATAAATGGGTAGTTAGCGGTGGCAATACCAAATTGCATGGCTAAGTAAAGACTGCTCGGGGTTTTACCACAGCGAGATACGCCCACCAAAATAATCTCAGCGTCGTCGAGATTTTTCAGGGTAATGCCATCGTCATTGTCTAATGAATAGTTAATGGCATCAATTCGGGCGCTGTAGGCTTTGTTAGCAATTCCGTGCGTACGATGCAGAGTTGGCTCAGCTTTAATTCCCAGCTGTTTTTCCAACGGCGCAACGAAGGTATTGAGAAAATCATGCGCTAGACAGTTTGACTGCGCGATAATTTCGCGGATATTTTCATCAACGATTGAGTGAAAAACCAACGGCAGGTTTTCTTCGCTTTGATGGCTGTTTATTTCTTCTGCAACTTCACGAGCACGTTCAACACTTTCAACAAAGGGGATAGTGATTTGATCAAATGGGGTATCGAATTGAGATAAAACAGCGTGGCCAAGGATTTCAGCGGTGATCGCCGTGCCATCGGAAATATAAAATACAGTTCTCACTTGTAATTCCTTTCGTAATATTTCGAATTAATATTCATAATTCCAAAAATGTGATTTACCTTGCATTTTATAGCAGTGTACAATGCAACTCCATTGCTATTTTCCATTATGTAAAACGGGGACTTTATAGTGCAAGATTATGTACTGTGGTATGAACAACTTGGCATGAACGATGTTGAGATTGTTGGCGGAAAAAACGCATCTCTAGGCGAGATGATCAGTAATTTATCTAATGCGGGAGTGCAAGTTCCTGGTGGTTTTGCGACAACCGCTCATGCATTTAACGAGTTTTTAGAGCTAAGTGGTATCAATGACAAAATGTACAAGCTGCTGGATGAGCTTGATGTTGACGACATTGCCGCACTAAGCGACGCTGGTAAAACCATCCGCCAGTGGATTTTAGACACGCCATTTCAGCCGGCGTTGGAAGATGCAATTAAAGAAGCTTATACCAAGCTAGCAGATTCTTCAGAGGGTATGTCGTTTGCGGTTCGCTCATCAGCGACAGCCGAAGACATGCCAGATGCTTCTTTTGCGGGTCAGCAAGAGACTTTCCTAAACGTTGTTGGTCTTGATAGCGTACGTGAAGCTATTAAGCACGTATTTGCTTCATTATTTAACGATCGCGCTATTTCTTATCGCGTACACCAAGGTTACGACCATCGCGGCGTAGCACTGTCTGCTGGTGTACAGCGCATGGTACGCAGTGACATAGCGGCTTCTGGTGTAATGTTTACCCTTGATACCGAATCAGGTTTTGAAGATGTTGTATTTATCACATCATCTTGGGGCCTAGGCGAAATGGTAGTACAAGGTGCTGTAAACCCAGACGAGTTCTACGTTCACAAACCAACGCTTGAGGCTGGCCGTCCAGCAGTTGTGCGCCGTAACATCGGTAGCAAGCTTATCGAGATGGTTTACTCTGATAGCACCGAGCACGGCAAGCAAGTAATTACTAAAGACGTTGAAGCGACTCGTTCACAGCAGTTCTCAATTTCTGATAGCGAAGTCCAAGAACTCGCCAAACAAGCACAAATTATCGAGAAACACTACGGCCGTGCGATGGATATCGAGTGGGCGAAAGACGGTAACGACGGTAAGCTTTACATTGTTCAGGCGCGCCCTGAGACGGTTCGCTCGCGCGAAGATGGCAACTTCATGGAGCGTTACACGCTTAATGAAAAAGGCCCTATCTTAGTTGAAGGTCGTGCAATCGGCGGCAAGATCGGTAGTGGTACCGCCAAAGTATTAACCTCACTTGACGAGATGGATCGCATCCAGCCAGGTGATGTACTAGTGACTGACATGACGGATCCTGATTGGGAGCCAATCATGAAACGCGCATCTGCGATTGTAACAAATCGCGGCGGTCGTACTTGTCATGCGGCGATTATCGCTCGTGAATTGGGTGTGCCAGCGGTTGTTGGTTGTGGTAATGCGACAGATTCAATTAAAGAAGGTACGGATATTACAGTTTCTTGTGCCGAAGGTGACACTGGTTTTATTTACGAAGGCAAACTTGATTATAGCGTAACAACTTCAGAAGTTGACAACATGCCTGAGCTACCGCTTAAAGTCATGATGAACGTAGGTAATCCTGATCGCGCCTTTGATTTCGCTCGCCTACCACACGCTGGTATCGGCCTTGCACGTTTAGAGTTTATCATCAACCGCATGATCGGCATTCACCCCAAAGCGCTTATCAACTATGACGAGCAACCAGTGAATGTTAAACGCGACATCGACGATATGATGGCGGGTTACTCATCACCAGTAGAATTCTACGTTGCTAAGCTAACCGAAGGTATTTCAACATTGGCTTGTGCTTTCGCACCTGAGAAAGTGATTGTGCGTATGTCTGACTTTAAGTCAAACGAATACGCTAACCTGATCGGTGGTGAGGCTTACGAGCCGGAAGAAGAAAACCCAATGCTAGGTTTCCGCGGTGCTTCGCGTTACATTTCTGAAGAGTTCAGAGATTGTTTCGCACTAGAATGTGAAGCGATCAAGCGTGTTCGCAACGACATGGGCTTAACGAATGTTGAGATTATGATCCCATTCGTACGCACCTTAGATGAAGCGGCGGCGGTTATTAAGCTACTTGAAGAGCAAGGCTTAAAACGCGGCGAAAATGGCCTGCGCGTTATTATGATGTGTGAATTACCATCAAATGCACTACTTGCAGATGAGTTCTTAGAATACTTCGATGGCTTCTCAATTGGCTCTAACGATTTAACCCAGTTAACCCTTGGCTTAGATCGCGATTCAGGCATAGTATCTGAGTTATTTGACGAGCGTAACCCAGCGGTTAAGAAGATGCTAGCGATGGCAATTTCTGCAGCAAAAGCCAAAGGCAAGTACGTAGGTATTTGTGGTCAAGGTCCTTCAGATCACGAAGACTTCGCAGCATGGCTAGTTGAGCAAGGCATTGAGAGTGTATCGCTAAATCCTGATACAGTTCTTAAAACTTGGTTATATTTAGCTGAGCAGCACGGCTAATTTTCGTTAACTTAGTCGAGTTAAATTGATTAAAAAAACCGCGAACTATTCGCGGTTTTTTTGTGTCTTTTGCTCAAACAAGGTAAGGTGACACCATGTAATAAGGATTGGTATTTATTAAGTGCTTCAACAAGATAAATCTATACAAATAAATCAATGGGTGTTTTCACACGCCGAGTCAATGCTGATCAAGGCGGCGAGCGATCAGTTACTCGATGAATCATTAGAATCTGTTTCTCTTAATCAGCATACACTCGATGTGTTGTGGCAATTGATTAATGCCTATCCTGAAGTGATCAGTGCTGAATCGATTCTTGAGCAGCTTGACGACGAAACTATGTCGCGCAATAAGCTTTATCAGAGCATTGCCAAGCTGCGCCGAGTATTTGATGATAAGACTCATGATGCACAATATATCGAAACAGTTCCGCGTCAAGGATACCGCTGGTTAGCTGAGCCGAGTGTGCGCCCCGATGAAGAAACTTTGGTAGCCAATCAAACGGAAGAGCTTACCGAAGAGCAATCAGAAGCTGTTCACAGTGGGGTACTGGAACAAAATATCTTCGACGATCTCGGGTTTATTTCAGGTACACCAGCGCCAGAAGAAGAGGTCGATAAAACACCAAATTCAGACGCAGCAGCGGTTAACGAGCTGTTAAAAGAAGAAAAGCCGTTAGCCAAGGAAGAGCCTTTAGCTGAACAAGAGCCTTCAGCTGAAGAATCAGCAGAACAAGATACAGCATCGCATCAGCTTGATGTTTCTTCTGAGCAGGATATCACGCCAGCGCCAGATAGCGATATCAACAAATCACAAGCGCCCGAATTAGATTTATCGAATGAATCGACAGATGATTTATCAGAGGCTGAAGCTAAAAGTTCGCCGTGGCGCTGGATTATCATCGGCATGCTTTGTTTGATAATTGCCTTTTTCGGCTTCCGTTATGTTAACGAAGAGCCGCCAATCGTCTTTATTCCAAGTGATGTTCTCTATGTCGAGCCATTAACCTTTGATCAAGATAACACTGCTTTAACTGAGCAGGATGTTCAACGAATCCAGTGGTGGCTTGATCAAAAGTTACAGCATCTACCGGCTATTAAAGTGTTGCCTTATCAAGGAAACGATACACTTCCTTTGGTAAAAGGGACTATTAGCACTCTTGACGAACAGCTAGCGTTAAATCTAGAAGTTATTACCAAACAAAATCGCAAGCAACCCACGCAATTAACTGTCTCTCTTTCAGACTCGTCTAGTCAGAATCTCATTGAAAATGATGCTTTTAATATCGGTTTAACCAAAAGTATCACCGGTAATGAAGCTTCAGCCATTATCAACGATCAGTGCCACATCTCTGATTTTTCTATGGTGCAAGAAGTCACACCAGCAAATACCTCTGATTGTCTAGTGGCGCTAAATCAACGTTTTAACTATTTAATAACGACGTTGCACGATACAACTTTGTCACAAACCCAGCAGGTAATATCGGCAAGTGACTTAGATGTGCTAGCAAAACGGGTTATTAAGCTTTATCCAAATCATAGCTTGGGCTATGAGATTGCTGCGAGTTATTACAATTACATTGGTGTTTATGACAAAGCTCATGAAGCGCTTGTTAGTGCGATGGAACGCAATCATAATTCAGTGCAAATTATAAAATTACTCAGTGAAAGCTATCGTCGTTTAGGCGATTATAATCGCAGTATTGTACTGGTCGATGCTTTGCTAGAGCACGGCTATGATTATGCATATTCGTATTATTGGAAAGCATATGATTTAGTGGCATTGGGTAACTTAGAAAAAGCGCAGCGTTTAATTGAAGAGCACGCTATAGCGCTCTCTACGCTAGAACAACAAATTTACTTCTTTGGGGTCAATTACAATAAAGTTCAAAGTTATCTCAATAGCGATAACAACAAATCCAACAAGAACCTTAACTTTATCGAACAAACGATAAGCGATGATACTTACTGTATTACCCAGCTGTCAATTAACGAATGTGTGGTCGCGGCAACAGACAGAATTTCGCCGCAATATCGCATGACACAATGGCAAGCCGCGGCTCTGTACTTAAAGGCTGATGATCCTGAGCAAGCCTATAATCTATTGGCAAATGACGATTGGTTAACTAATGATGACATTAGCTTAGCCAGTGGTGCTGATAGGTTATTCTATTTGCCTACCTATGCTAATATTTTGATGAAAACGGGACGAAATGACGAAGCTCAGGAACTCCTTAAACACTTTATTGTGTTTGTGAAAAGCTCTGGCTTACATCAGCTTTATGCGTTGCCCTTAGCCGAGGCTTACGCGCTATCTGGGCAAGAAAGTGACGCATTAAAGCAAATGGCTCAGCTGCTTGCCTCTGGCTGGTTACCGAGTGCAAAATATCAAATGTGGCCGCTGAAAGATAACCCGAACTTGGCGTCAATTGCACGACAATGGCAATTTCTCAATTTATTGGAATTGATAGAAAACAGACGTCAGTTGATTCGCTTGCGCGTTAAAGACCTAAAGCAGGTGCAGTCTTAATTAAGTTGTTAGAAAATCAAAAGGGGATGCATTGCATCCCCTTTTGATATTTCAGCTATTTAAGGCACTTTTTTACAGCGCTACGTTTAAAGTACTTTTTTAAATTACCTTGCAAATTGCTTTACATAAATCGTCAATATTACTGCTCGTCATGCCTGCAACACTAATACGGCCAGAGCCAACAATGTACACACCATGTTCTACTTTTAATGTTTCAACTTGCTTTTTCGATAAACCAGAGAACGAGAACATGCCGCATTGACGAGTGATGAAAGAAAAGTCGCCTTGTGCGCCGTATTGCGCTAATTTCTCGACAAATAACACACGCATTTGGGCAATGCGCTCACGCATTTGTGCCAATTCGCTGTGCCATAGCGCCGTTAATTCTTCATCAGCAAGAATCGTTGCTACAACTGCTGCGCCATGTGAAGGTGGGTTTGAATAGTTTGCACGAATAATTGATTTTACTTGGCTAAATGCAGACTGCGCTATTTCTTGTGTCGCAGCAACTAGGGTAACTGCACCTACACGCTCGTTGTACAGACCAAAGTTTTTCGAGAATGAATTGGCAACAATAAACTCTTGGTTATGCTGAGCGAATGTACGAAGCCCTTGCGCGTCTTCTTCAATACCAACACCAAAGCCTTGATAAGCGAAATCAAATAAACCAATTACGCCTTGTTTAGCAGCCAACTCACTAATCTGTTGCCATTGCGCTAATGTAGGATCAATACCTGTTGGGTTGTGACAACAGCCGTGGAACAATACCGCGTCACCAGCTTGAGCTTGTGAAAGAGACGCTAGCATACCGTCAAAATCAAGTGATTGATTAGCCGCGTCATAATAGGCATATTCAACAACTTCTAAACCAGCAGCCTTAAAAATATTACCGTGGTTCGCCCACGTTGGATTACTGACCCAAATACGCTTCACACCCAATTGCTTGACCATAAAGTCTGCGGCAATGCGCAGTGAACCTGTACCGCCTGGCGCTTGTGCGGTTGCTGCTCGTTGTCCGCTAACAATCTCACTGTCTTTGCCAAACAGTAGTTGCTGAACCACAGAGGCATAGGCAGCTAAGCCTTCAATATTTAAATACGACTTTGTTTTCTCATTTTGAAGCAGAATTTGCTCAGCCTTTTTAACACACTCTAATACAGGCGTTTCACCTTGATCGGTTTTATAAATACCAACACCAAGATTAATTTTGTTACCGCGAGTGTCTTTTTTAAAGGCTTCAGTTAAACCGAGGATGGGATCAGCAGCGGCTGTCTTTACCACTTCAAACATGGGGAGAGTCCTATTTGTTAGTTGATTTAAGGTCGTTAATTGAGCTTCGACGCGGACGCGTCAAATTCAGGCTAGTTATAACACGGAATATCCGCTGCGCACAGCACTATCTAGCGCTTTTTAGCTGAAATATCTATTCGTTATAAACACCAATTATACGGCTGTTGGAGAGATGGTATTGGCCATCGATATTTTAGATAAAGAACTAAAGCCTTATATTTTGATTTAAATAGTGATTTATCATCGTTTTTGGATAAAAAACGATAAATTTCACGGGAGATTGGCCCTTAGACTGTGATATTATTAAATCGTTCAGTTAAAATTCATTGCATGATTGTTTTAATGACCACATTACACGAAGTAACTTAAGAATATTCATTTTTATACAAGGAACTACCATGAAACACATCAAACTTAAAAAATTCATTCTTGCACCTATTGCACTAAGCGTTATGGCTGGTACAGCAATGGCGAAAGACGTTGAAAAAGGTTGGTATATTCAAGGCAACGCGGGTCAAGCTAAGAGCTATGCTACCCAAGAAGAATTACGCAATGAAGTTTTAGCGTTAGGCGATGTTGGTACTATCTCACCAAATTCTCAAAAACGCCGTGGCTGGCGTGTAGATTTTGGTTACCGTTTGGATAACAATTTTTCTGCAGCAATTACATACGCTGATTTAGGTTTAGTAGAGTTAGGTACGTCAACTAACAGCCCAATGATTCGTGAGATCGAAACAATTTCAGGTAAGGCACTATCTATTGTTGGTGCTTATAATTATCCATTTAACGATTGGGTAAACGCGCACATTAAAGGTGGTTTCTCGTCATTAGATTCTCGTCCAAATCACACGACTATGGGACGCGGTATTACAGCTGGCGATAACAAAGATTGGGTTTGGGGTGCTGGTATGTCATTCGACCTAACTGAAAATATGTCACTAATGTTTGATTGGGAACGTTACGAGTTCGAACATAAAGTTGATTTACTAACCGCTGGTTTACGTTACACCTTTGGTGACGTTGAGCAGAAAAAAGCGGCTCCTGCACCTGTGCCGGTTCCACCACCTGCGCCAGTGGTTAAGCCAGAGCCTGTTCCTGCACCAGCGCCTGCACCTAAGCCGTCGCCAGTGGTTGAAATCAAGCCATTAAAAGTGAATGTTTACTTTGCTAATAACTCAAGCATGTTAAGCGCTGAAACAAAAGCAACATTAGACAACGTTGGTAGGAAGCTAGCTGACGGTAATGTAGATAACGTGACTGTAGCAGGTTTTGCATCAGCACTAGGTAACGCTAAATACAACCAAATGCTATCTGACAAGCGTGCTAAGAAAGTGACTGAGTACATCAAAAACACTTGGTCAATCGAACGCGCTAAGATCTCTGTTTCAGCAAATGGTGAAAAAGACGCTCAAGGCGAAAACAATGGTAAAGATCGTAAAGTAACAGTACGTGTACAATTTGCTAAACAGCAATAAAAACACTGTTTAGAAGTTACTTTTTAACCACTAAAAACCCGCTAATTTAGCGGGTTTTTTTGTTTTTAGATCTCAAACACATATTAATGCGAACAAGTATTGAGAATCTTGTTGATTTAAGCGATCATACGGGCAATTTTTTATAAGTGTTTTAGTAATTTTGAGGATCTGATGAGCCAAGAGTCTGCGCGTCCAACCAATTTCATTCGCAACATCATCGATGAAGATTTAGCTTCAGGTAAACACACTGGTGTTGTTACTCGTTTTCCTCCTGAGCCAAATGGGTATTTACACATTGGTCATGCGAAATCGATTTGTTTAAATTTTGGTATCGGACAGGATTATCAAGGACAGACAAACTTACGCTTTGATGACACTAACCCAGCCAAAGAAGACATCGATTTTGTTAATTCTATTAAAGAAGACGTAAGCTGGTTAGGTTTTGAATGGGCTGGAGAAGTTCGTTACAGCTCAAACTACTTTGAAGATTTATATAACTACGCCGTTGAGCTGATTAAAAATGGCAAAGCTTTTGTTTGTCAGTTATCAGCAGACGAAATGCGTGAATACCGCGGCACCTTAAAAGAGCCAGGTAAGCCAAGCCCATGGCGCGATCGCAGTGTTGAAGAAAACCTCGATTTATTCGAGCGCATGCGCGAAGGTGAGTTCGAAGAAGGTTCTCACAGCTTACGTGCGAAAATCGATATGGCCTCGCCAAACATTAAGATGCGCGATCCTATTATTTACCGCATTCGTTTTATTGAGCATCATCAAACTGGCGACAAGTGGTGTATCTACCCGATGTACGATTTCACTCACTGTATTTCCGATGCTATCGAAGGCATTACACACTCGTTGTGTACGCTAGAGTTTGAAGATCACCGTCCGCTATACGACTGGGTTATCGACAATATTTCTATTAAGACACATCCACAGCAAATCGAGTTTTCGCGCTTAAACCTTGAATACACTGTGATGTCTAAGCGTAAGCTCGCTGCGTTAGTCGAAGATAACTTAGTTGATGGTTGGAACGATCCGCGTATGCCGACTATCGCTGGTATGCGCCGCCGTGGTTACACGCCTGCATCACTGGTTGAGTTTTGTAAGCGCATTGGTGTTACTAAGCAAGAAAACATGATTGAAATGAGTGCGCTGGAAAGCTGTATTCGCGAAGATTTAAATGTGACAGCACCGCGTGCGATGGCGGTATTAGATCCGATCAAACTGGTTATTGAAAATTACCCAGAAGGGCAAGTTGAGCAATTAAACGCACCGAATCATCCAAATGATGAAGCGATGGGGACGCGCCAGTTGCCATTTACCCGCGAAATCTTTATTGACCGCGCTGACTTTAAAGAAGAAGCGAACAAGAAGTACAAGCGTCTTGTGTTAGACAAAGAAGTGCGCCTGCGTAACGGTTACGTCGTTAAAGCATTGCGTTGTGACAAAGATGCAGAAGGCAACGTGACAACGGTTTACTGTAGCTACGATCCTGAAACACTTGGTAAGAATCCAAGTGACGGCCGTAAAGTAAAAGGCGTTATTCACTGGGTGTGCGCATCACATGGTGTACCAGCAACCGTTCGTCTATATGATCGTTTGTTCACTGTACCAAACCCTGCAGCTGCAGAAGACTTTGCCTCAGTTATCAACCCTGAGTCACTAGTTACTGTGACAACTGCGATTGTTGAGCCGTCACTGGTTGACGCAAAAGCTGAGCAAGCTTATCAGTTTGAGCGTGAAGGTTACTTCTGTGCTGATAACAAAGATTCAACCAGAGACGCGTTAGTGTTTAACCGCACTGTTGGCTTACGTGATACTTGGGCAAACAACGCCTAAGCTTTTGAAAAGTTGATAAATGATAACAGGCAATGATTTCATTGCCTGTTTTTTATTGGAAATTAGATTGCAATGACAGCGCTTGAGACCAAAATAAGGCATGCCTTTGCCAAAGATGGGGCGTTAGCCCAATGTATCGATGGTTATGACGAGCGCGATGTGCAAACTCAAATGGCGTTGGCGGTTGGCAATGCCATCGAGCAAAAACAGCAGCTGGTGGTTGAAGCGCAAACGGGGACCGGAAAAACCTTTGCCTATCTAATTAGTGCCATGCTTAGCGGGGCAAAAACCATAGTTTCTACCGGAACTAAAGCTCTTCAAGATCAGCTGTACTACAAAGATTTACCACTGGTTAAAAAAGCCCTTAATATTCCCATTAAAACCGCCTTGCTCAAGGGGCGAGCCAATTATCTGTGCATCGACCGTTTTAATAAATTACAGCAGCAAGGGGCGAGTCAAAGCGAGCAGGTAGAGCACGATTTAATTCAAATTAAACGCTGGTCAGGGCATACGCTGTCAGGTGATCTTGGTGATGTGCCGGGCGTTAACGAATCGTCAATTGCTTTTTCATTAGTAACTTCAAGCGCCGATAATTGTAGTGGCCGTAAATGTGAACATTTTGATGATTGCTATTTATTACGCGCCCGTCGTTTAGCGATGGATGCAGATCTAATCGTCGTTAATCATCATTTGTTCTTTGCCGACATGGCCCTTAAAGATACCGGTTTTGGTGAATTGATCCCATCAAGCGAGATGGTGATTTTCGATGAAGCACATCAAATTCCTGATATTGCTTGTGGCTACTTTGGTGAGAGTTTATCGACTAAAACTATTAAAGAGTTAGCTGTTGATATTTCACATGTTTATTACACCGAGCTTAAAGACACAAAGCAGTTATTAAAAGCCGCCGAAATTGTTCAGCGTTGTAGCGACCAATTGCGTTTAGTATTCGCCCATAATGGTGAACGCGGCGATTGGGGACAAGCGTTAAAGCGCGGCGATGTCAATGGCGCCTTTGAACAGCTGCTCACTAACCTCGATTTTATGTATCAGGTGATTAAAATTTCCTTGGGGCGCAGTGAAAATCTCGATAATTGTTTTGAGCGATTACTGGATGTTAAATCGCGATTAGAAAAATTTAAAACCGGCGATAAAATCGGATTTAGCTTTTGGTATGAAGCATCTCGCAACCATCTACAGCTCAATATTAGCCCGTTGTCGATTGCTGATAAATTTAGCGAGCACACAAAATCACTTGATAGCGCGTGGTTGTTTACATCGGCAACACTTAAAGTTGACGATAAGTTTGACCATTTTACAGCGCAGCTAGGGATAAAAGATCCGCAAACGCTGTCACTCGATAGCCCATTTGACTATCAGCTGCAATCGCTGTTTTGTGTGCCGCGTTATTTCGCAGAGCCAGCCAGTCCAAATTATTTAGACCAATTGGCGCAAACGACGCAGGTGCTGATTGAAGCCAGCAACGGCGGTGTATTGATTTTGGTGACCAGCTTTTCAACCTTAAATCGACTGCAAGCTAAACTCGCGGGACAAATTGACCAAACGCTATTGGTGCAAGGTGATGACAGCAAACAAGCATTGCTTAATCAGTTTGTTCAAGATGGCGATGCGGTATTGCTCGCCACATCATCGTTCTGGGAAGGAGTAGATATCCGCGGTGATGCGCTGCGCTGTGTTATTATCGATAAATTACCTTTTGCATCACCTGATGATCCGCTGTTAAAAGCGCGCCTAGATGATAAGAAAAAACAAGGCGTTGAAGGGTTTGACGCTGTGCAGGTGCCACAAGCAGTTATCGCACTTAAACAGGGAGCAGGGCGTTTAATTCGCGATGTTAACGATCGCGGCGCCCTCGTATTATGCGATACACGCATGATAACCCGTCCTTATGGACGAATATTTTTACAAAGCTTGCCAGACATGAAACGAACGCGAGATCTCAAGCAGGTCATCGATTATCTTGAGCAGCTATAACCACTATTAGATGAAACGAATACACACTATGTCACATAAATTTCTAATCATAGATACCTCTACCGAAGCTTGTTCAGTGGCCGTTGTTAATGGTGATGAGGTTATTCACCAGCAAGATGTTACGCCGCGTAGCCATACCAAAATGGTATTGCCGATGGTGGATAATATGCTTAATGAAGCCAAATTAACCTTAGCCGACTTAGATGCGATTGCGTGGGGCCGTGGGCCAGGTAGTTTTACGGGCGTGCGTATCGGTACAGGTATTATGCAAGGACTTGCGCTTGGTGCAGATAAACCGGTAATTGGTATTTCAACCTTGGCAACTATGGCACAACAAGCAATGGACGAAGCTGATGCACAACAGGTTATTGCGGCGATAGATGCGCGAATGGGTGAAGTATATTGGGGCGTCTTTAACAACGTTGATGGCATTGCGACCTTGGTTGGCGAAGAGATCGTTATCAAGCCTGAACTAATCGATGATTCAGTATTAAATCAAGCGCAATATGTGGCTGTTGGTACGGCATGGGATGCATATCCAGCACTAAGTGAACTTGCGGATATTACCGTCAATAACGACATTCTTTACCCATCGAGTCATGCAATGGCACCACTAGTCAAAGCGGCGTTTGATAACAATGAAGCGGTGGATGTTGATCAAGCCAGCCCAGTATACGTAAGAGATACAGTGACATGGCAAAAATTACCGGGTAGAAATTAGACGATCTTAAATCGCTTGTGCTAAACTACTTTGGCTATGATTTTAAATACGACTTATACACCATCAAATCCAACAACAGCTGCGCCGAGTGAGCGTTTAGTTGCTGGCACGTCTGAGCCTAATGCCATTCTCCGTGGCAGGGTTGTTGATGGTGTTGATTCAACAAGTAATTCTAATCAAAATCGCCGTGCTGTTATCGGTGACGAGCAGCAGCAAGAGCAGCGCCAGAGTAGTACGCTTACTCAAGCACAGTACGAAAAAGTCGCCGCTGCGCATCAACAAACCATTTACGATAAGCCGCAAGGTGCTCAACGCCTTGCGATCAGTGAATACCAAAGCGTTCAGCACGCACCCAAACGCGAAGAAATCCAACGTCTCGTTGGCATCGATACTTTCGCTTAGCCTTCCTTTTTATTCTTCTTAGAGAGAGCCATGAATCAACGCATCTTATTCTTTGGCTACTGTTTGTTCGCCATCGTTATTAGTTACATTCCTTTTATCGGTTTACCTTTTATTTATCTCGCGACTATTTTCCATGAAATTTCTCATGCTCTGGTGGCTGTGGTGACTGGTGCGCAAGTTGTTGAGTTTGCCTTAGCGGTTGATGGCAGTGGGCATGTGTTATCACGCGGTGGTAGCAGCTTTTTAATCGCAATTAGTGGCTATCTCGGGGTATCGATTTGGGCGGCGTTATTATTTCAAGCGGGGACCCGTAATAACTTAGCCCGTTTCACCATAGGCTCATTAATCGTGCTGTTCTCAGTAACTCTCATTCTATGGGTTAACAATCTAATGACGGCGCTTATTTTAGGTGCGGTTATCGGTTTATTAGTGTTAATGCTTGCCAAAACAAGTGCGGTATATATAACTCACCTTTCGCGTTTTGTAGCGATTATTGTACTGTTTAATGCTATTAAGAGTCCGCTTTACCTTATTGATGGGCGCGCGGCTGGCGATGGCGCTATTTTAGCGAAGATGACTTTTGTCCCTGAAATTGTGTGGGTTGTTTTATGGTGTGCTGCTGGCCTTGCGGTTTTGTATTGGTTGTATCAATCGCTTGGCAAGCCTCAGAGACACTAGAGCATGGAAAGACGTATGGATAGACGATTTGAAACAGGCCACATAGACTTGGCTGCACTTGAGTTTTGCTTAGAAAATTCAAGTGATGTCGTGACAATTGCACTGCATGGCTGGTTAGATAACGCCAATAGTTTCCTCCCGATGATGGAGTACAATCACACACATCATGTCATTGCCATTGACTGGCCTGGACATGGCTTTTCGGCGCATCGCGGTGAAAATGCTTCCTATCATTTACTCGATTATGTATATGACCTATACGCGCTAATTCAAAAAAATCAGTGGCAACAGATCAATATTATCGGTCACTCGTTAGGCGCTATCGTCGCTTCAATTTTTGCCGGCACCTTTCCAGAATTAGTTAATAAACTCGTGCTTATTGAAGCGTTAGGACCGATTACGGCTAAACCGCAAGACACCACAGAGCTACTTAGAAAATCCATCATTAATAAATACCAATCGCAAATTAAGTTACCATCAAACAAACAATACAGCTCAATCGAAAAAGCGGTATTAGCCCGTACTATGGCCAGTGATTTTGATAGCGATATTGCACGCCTATTAGTCGAGCGCGCTATAAAACAAGACGGTGAGGGGTTTATATGGCGCAGTGATTCACGCTTAAAGCAGTTATCACCGATGCGGATGGTAGAAGAGCAGGCGGTGGATATTCTATCTAACATCGAGCACGATACGCTGTTAATTCTGGGAGAGCGCGGTTACCATTCAATGCGTGATGCCCTTAAGGCTCGTCAATCCCATCTCGCTAATCTCAAACATCACACCATAGCTGGTGGTCATCATGTGCATATGGAAAATCCTCAAGCCACTTGGCAACTCATAGCGCAGCATTTAGCTTGCTAGCGGCAAATAACCCAAGTCCGGATAAAATAATAATACCGAAAGGTGAGCTATTTAATATCTAGTGCAATCGCTCTACTTTTTACTTTAAAAATTGCGCCAGTTGTGGGAGCATTAAACAACTGTTTAAAAGATACTAAATCACGCGATCGAACAATTTATAAATAATGCGTGATTTCTATGAGGAGAAATTGTGGAAAAAGTTTGGCTAAAAAGCTATCCAGATGACGTGGTAGCGGAGATTAATCCAGAGCGTTATCAATCGCTGGTTGAAGTATTTGAAGAGAGTATTGAACGCTTCCCACAAAACGTTGCCTTCACCAATATGTCTCATGACATGACTTATGCAGAGCTCGATAAGCAAAGTAAAGATTTCGCTGCTTATTGCCAAAACGAACTGAAACTAGAACGCGGTGATCGCCTTGCAATCATGATGCCTAACTTATTGCAATACCCTGTTGTGATGTTTGGTGCACTGCGCGCAGGACTGGTGGTTGTTAATGTTAATCCGCTTTACACCGCTCGTGAATTAGAGCATCAATTGAACGATTCAGGGGCTAAAGCGCTAGTTGTATTGAGTAACTTTGCCGATACCGTAGAGAAAGTCGTTAACAACACTAAAGAGTTGCAACACGTGATTGTTACCAATCTTGGCGATCACTTCCCAATGCTTAAACGCACCATCGTAAATTTCGCTGTTAAATACCTTAAAAAGATGGTGCCAAGTTTTAACCTGCCACAGGCAATTAGCTATCGCGATGCGTTGGATAAAGGTGCAGGCCAAAGCTATCAGAAACCGCAAGTTAGCGGTGATGATTTAGCCTACCTTCAATACACTGGCGGTACTACAGGCCTAGCCAAAGGCGCGATGCTGAGCCATCGCAATATGGTGGCTAATTTAGAGCAAGCATCGGCCGCTTACGGCACGCAACTTGAAGACGGTAAAGAGATTATTGTTACCGCGCTGCCGCTTTATCATATCTTTGCACTGACAGCGAACTGTCTGCTGTTCATGAAGTTCGGTGCTCAAAACTTATTGATTACCAATCCGCGCGATATTCCCGCTTTTATTAAAGATTTAGCAAGCTATAAATTTACAGCGCTGACTGGTGTTAATACGTTATTTAATGCTTTATTAAATAATCAAGCATTTAAAGAGCTAGATTTCAGTACCTTGAAAATTGCTTTGGGTGGCGGTATGGCGGTACAGCGCGCTGTCGCTGAGCAATGGAAAGACATCACAGGCGTGCATTTACTCGAAGGCTACGGTTTAACTGAGTGTTGTCCATTAGTTACTGTATCACCACATAACAGCCAAGGTTTTAGTGGTACTATCGGTTTACCTTGTTCTTCTACTGATGTGCGCATTATGGGAGATAATGGCGTTGAATGTGGATTTGGCGAGCCGGGCGAATTGCAGGTTCGTGGCCCACAAGTGATGCAAGGTTATTACAACAAACCGGAAGAAACGGCTAAAGTGATGGACGGTGAGTGGTTTGGCACTGGCGATATTGCAACAATCGACGAAGCAGGCTTTTGTAAGATTGTCGATCGTCAAAAAGATATGATTATTGTTTCTGGTTTTAACGTATTCCCGAACGAAATTGAAGATGTTTGTGCGATGCACGATGGCGTGTTAGAAGTAGCTGCCATTGGTATTCCACATGAAGTGTCGGGGGAAGTGGTGAAAATCTTCGTAGTGAAGAAAGAGTCATCGCTTGATGAAAAATCACTGAAAGCACATTGTCGTGAGCAGCTTACCGCTTATAAAGTACCAAAGCTGATTGAATTTAGAGATGAGCTACCAAAGACCAATGTTGGTAAAATCTTACGCCGTGAGTTGCGTGAAGAAGAAATTAACAAAGTGAGTTAATTGCTGGAATTTGGCTGCATTAATTGCCAAAACTACAGTTTGAATAAACCGTTAGTTAATGACTAGCGGTTTTTTTGTATCTGGAGATAAAATAGATTCGCAATAGAGTTTCTAATTTTTTGAATCATTTATAACTGAGTTTTAACTTTTTAAAGTGAGCTCAGAAGTGAAAATAAAAAAAGTACCTTTAGCAATCGCATTAACGGCTTATGGAAGTTTTGCTTGTGGAAATTTAGCTGCTACGCCTTTTCCAATGAATAATCCAGAATTTGGTCTTGTTATCCATGGCGGTGCAGGAACAATTTCGCCAGAAAAAATCACACCGATTAAGCGTCAAATGATCGAAAAAACACTCTCGCATGCACTAACATCTGGTTACGCAATTCTTGAGAGCGGCGGTACCAGTGAAGATGCAGTTGTCGCAGCGGTTAGGGTGTTAGAAGATTCGCCACTGTTTAATGCGGGGAAAGGAGCTGTCTATACATTTGATGAAGTCCACGAACTAGATGCGTCGCTTGCCACTGGGCACGACCGTCAAGCGGGGGCCGTTAGTGGCGTGAAAACTGTGAAAAACCCTATCGAGCTGGCTCAACAAATAAAAAACAACTCTGTTCATGTGATGTTGTCGGGCGAAGGTGCGCAAGACTTTGCTCAACAGCAGGGCATTGCACTAGTGGATAATGACTATTTTGATACCAAATCACGATTTGAAGCGTTAAAGCGGGTGAAAGAGAAGTTGGCCAAGTCAAAAACTATCTCACAATATCAGGCCAATCATAGAGCGCTTGAAGATGCCTTTAAAATGGGCACCGTTGGCGCTGTAGCGCTGGATAAAAATGGGAATTTAGCAGCGGGTACGTCAACTGGAGGAATGACTGCTAAACGTTTTGGCAGAATTGGCGATTCACCAATCATCGGTGCTGGCACCTACGCCGACAAACAATGCGCGGTTTCTGCTACTGGTCACGGAGAATATTTTATTCGCTATCAAGTCACAACGGATATCTGTAAACGATTTACTTACTTGCAAGAGCCACTAGAGCAGGCTGCACAGCATGTTATCTTCAACGTATTGGATAAAAATGGAGGCAGTGGTGGCGTCATTAGCATGGATAGTGTGGGAAATATCGCGATGCCGTATAACACCTCGGGGATGTATCGCGGCTATCAAACTGCTAACAAGGGTAGGTTTATCGCAATTTTTAAATCAGACAAGTGACGAGTAATAAGTTCCATTTAAAAAAGCCTCGATAACAGTGTTATCGAGGCTTTTTACTATGTTGATAGTTGTTTAATTAGAACTTAAATGTTGCACCAAGATAGGCGTAACGACCAACGTTACCGCCATATTTACTGCTCGTATTGCCTTTTGATGAAGAAACGACATCGCCGACACTCGGAATGAATGGTCCCGTATTATCAAATAAGTTACGAATACCACCAGTGATTTTTATATCGGTATCGCCTACATCAATGCTCTTTGAAACTGATAAGTTATGTTTGATGTAAGAGCCAAAATAGAGGTATTTGGGCGTTTCAGGATCAAGTACAGCATCTTCGTCACCAGCGTCGATAAGCGCTTGATTTTCATCTCTTGCCTCAAACCATTCTTTTTCCCGTTCAAAGCTGTCGACCATTTTTCCACGCCAACTAGTGCTCCAACGAATGCTCCAATCATCTTTCTTCCATGAAATTGAGGCTGCTGCTTTGTCTTTGAAAATACCGCTATCTAATTCACCATCAAAACGAAGCTTTTCAATGCCGTCGTTACCTTGGTACTTTTCAAAGTGCTCAATTACGTGATTGTAAGATAGACTAAATTTGAAGCGCCCGTAATTATCTGTTCTATAGCGATACTGCGCCACGACATCGACACCGCGGGTGGCCACTTCTGCGAGGTTGAATTGTCGTTGAAGGATTTCAGTGATCTGACCGTCGTCGTCTCGGGTGATTGAGTCACAAAATTGGTTGTTGTCGATGCTCAAAGTTGAGTTGTAACACTGACGAATGTTCTCTTCATTACCAATTTCAGCAATAGCGTCATCGATTTTAATATCGTAATAATCAACCGCTAGTTTAAAATTATCGATAAACTCTGGCGACATTACTATGCCAAAGGTATATGTATCAGCCGTTTCTTCTTTTAAATTACTGTTACCAGCGTTTGGCGAGTAACCATTATTGTCATCTTCAAACTCAAAATCTGGATCATCGGCGATCAATGCGGCAATGCTTGGCTCTAATCGACAATTATCATGACCATCTGCAGTAGAAGTTGCCGTCACTTCATCACAAATATCGTCATAGCTATCAAAATCTCCGCGCGGTGGCGACATTAGCTCAGTAATATTTGGCGCGCGTTGTGCTCGGGCGTAATTCGCACGAATGACATAGCCGTCAATCGGTTGCCATGAGAATCCGAAGCGATAGCTAGACATTAGATCTATGGCATCGATATCATAATCTGCAAGACGTAGTGAAGCGTCGATATCAAGTGATTTAGCTAGCGCTTCATTTCTTAAGAGGGGAACATGAACCTCACCAAAGACTTCGTTAACTTCGATGCTGCCTTTAAATGAGGGGACAACGTTAAAAGTAACGCCGCCGAACTGCTGCTCTTTATTGGTTTTAAGGGTCTGAGTATCTTTGCGATATTCATAGCCAAATGCACTAGATACGTTTCCTGCTGGCAGTGTGAATAAGTCACCGGTGATAAAGCCAACGAAGTTTATCTGCTCAATATCCGTAGAAATTTTAGGGTTGGCGCGGATCCAATCAGCAGCATCAGGCGTAATTGAGTTAACACCAAAAATATTGAGGGGGAGACAGCCTTGTTCGCGCGCCGATTCGTCAGCACATTGAATGGTAACGCCGTCTTCTGCATATTGTGCATCTAACGCTTGTGCAACACGAATGGTATTGAGTTCATTTAGACGAGTTTGGCGTTGCTTAAACTGTCCGTAACCCAGCGATACATCCCAATCCCATTCACCGTCAAACATAGTGCCGTTTAGGCCAGTCCACGAACGAATGGTGGTACGTTTGTTTGATGTTGTCACTGGGCCAACTTCGTAGAAGCGGCGATCCCACGAAATGCGGCTTCCTGCATTTTCTGCGATTTCTGCTGGCGCAAACGGATTGTCGGGATCGATATACCCTGGTCGCACTTGACTTACTTCACCAGTTTCGGGATCTAGATAAAGCGCGCTTGCACGTTCGTATTCATCTTCAGGGCTTTTAACGTTATCAGCATTGTTGCCACTGTATTGTACTTGAAAGGTAAATTCAACATCGTCATTGACATCGTAAGTAAGCTTTAATGCTGAAACTAAAGCTTCATCTGGCGTTTTTAGCATATTGTATTGGGCGGTGTTGACGCCGTGCTCTTCTTCACGCCAGTCATCGCGTAGGCCATTCTCGTCATACCAATAACCGCCGACACCGCCTGATTCTTCTTCGAACACGCCGCCGCGAATGCCATCACTACGCGAACGCCAGTCCGCTTGAGTGATATCTCGCATACACTGGTCGCCAGTAACAGTTGCCATTTCATTACACATGAGACTGTAGTTGTAATCGTAATCTGCTTCGATTTGCGCGCGTTTTCGGTCTTGCCACTTAATGCCATACTCACGCTCATAGTCGGTTGCTATGTAGAGATAGCCGCGGCTGTCAGCAAAGTCAGTGCCGTAGTTAAGGCTTAGCGATAGCTCATCACCGCCACCTTCGGTTGTGGTTCCGCCGCGAACTTTAAACTCTAACCCTTCTTTATCTTGACGAGTAATGATGTTGACCACACCAGCGATAGCGTCAGAGCCATACACTGCAGATGCACCGCCACTAATAATTTCAGTGCGCTCTACCATACCCGATGGAATAGTACTGGTACTGATGTAGTTGCCACTATAGCTATTGGATACCGCTCGTCGGCCGTCAATTAAGGTGAGGGTGCGGTCGGTACCTAAGCGGCGTAGATCAATTGTTGATAGACCAGAATTTTGCACGCTAGAGCCAGAATTTAAATTTGAAACCCCTTCTGCCAATGCTGGTATTTCATCGATAAGCACATCTGATAGTGATCCTATGCCCGACGTTGAAATTGCTTCGCTATCAAGTGCCATCATCGGGGTTGAAGATGAAAATGCGTCGCTTAATTGAATACGAGAGCCCGTGACGCTAATTTTTTCAATGTCTTTAGTTTTAGCCTTCTTGGCTGCCGATGTTTTATTAACTTGCTGCTGACGCTCTATATTTTTGTTTTTTGCGTCAGTTTTTTCGACTGAATCATTGGCAAGCGCGTCGAATGACGATAGCGACATTGTGGCGGCACTTATCGCAATTGCTATTGTTGTTTTTCTCATTAAATTTTCCTCTTGTTTTTACAAAACAAAGAAAATTGTGGTTGGGCGTTGTTGATTTTATTGAAACCCAATCAAACTCTCAATGCTGTGAATACTGCGTCTTCTTTATATAAAACAAGTTGAGAGGGAACTATGACACCTAACTCCATTATCCGTCGATTTGATGTCTTTTTAATATCTATTTAATTTAGGTTGTTGTTTATTAAGTAATTTATCGAATGATTGATAATGTGATGAACGTCGCCATACCGTTTAAACATCTTTGTGTTGTTGCCAAAAATATGATTGTGCGGCATGGCAACATCACTAGTGAGCTTGGCGTGTATTAAAAAGTGTATGACGGTGGCCATCAAAAGAAATACGGCTGTAAACGCCATCGTCAATTAATAAGATTTCTCCTTGCTTGCCGCGCTTGATGCTTGAATCAATCGCGATAACTTTGTTATCGAACTTGGATAAAATGAGATCTTGCGAGGTGTGGCCGACAATGATGCGATTTGCGTTATATTGCGCAAGGATTTCGTCAATATCCTTCATCGTTGCGCCACTTGATTTGAAATAACCGCGATACCATAACACGCCGTTTTTACCGTGAATGAGCTTCGCTTGTCGATTGCGTTTTCGTTTAATTTCACCAATGACTAAGTTCTCTCTAAAGATGTCATTGATTTTAGTTAGTGGCAGCTTAGCTTTACTCATCATAGGGGAGATGCCACCATGCATGAATAAGTTACCATTGATCTTGATGACTGCAGGCTTGCTGCGCATCCATAGACCCAATAGGGTATTTCGTCCATAGAGTGCGCGCACATTGGTATCGAGTAGTCTTGCGGTTTGGAAGTATTTCTCGTTAACGTATTTTAATTTTCCGTTGAGAACCATAACTTCGTGATTACCGAGTAAGAAATGTACATCACCGCCAGCGAGTCGCGCTTGATGTTCAAGTTGATAAACAAACCACAGAGCTTCATTGACTTTATCACCGCGATCGAGAATGTCGCCTGTGATAACCAAATGCCCATTGCCAAAGCGCCAATTTCCATCTTTGTCGATAATTTTACCGTTGAGTAGTACTTGTTTAAACACATCGAATTGACCGTGAACATCACTTAGTGCCGCAATCTTATAGTCTCCTGAAAACTCTACTGCTTTAGGGGCTGTCGCTAAATTGTTAAATAGTTTTAATGACTGTCTACATTCGTCAAACTCGATGGGAAAGGCGATTTGATTCTCAACGTGTTTAAATGGTTTGCCATTGCAAATCCACTGCGTCTGAGTGAGATCTTTGGCAAAAGAAATATAAGGACCATCAAACGCACTATGTTGTCGTTGACCGCTATGAGCGAGTTGGGTAAAAACCAGTATTGTTGAAATTGATGTGATAAAAAGCAGTCGACTAAACCAATGTCTGCTGAGCAGGCAAGAGGGCTGTAAACGGGAGAGTAGTGAGGTTGTCATAACGTATATTCCAAGGTAATTGATAATAATTTTAGTGAAAACATCATAGGAGCTTTGCGTTCAAGGTGTATCCTCTTGGTGTCAGTTGTGTATCTATTTTATTTTGTGGGCAAAAGAAGAGCGATAGAGATTGAAAGTTGAAGCCTTATTTAACCCTTTATAAACAGCCATTTAAAAATTGATAGAGATAGAATCGATAATTCGAGATAAAAACAGATGGCGTTTGCAGGTGTAAATTCTTGAATTGTTTCCTTGTCACAGGTATACAGTTGTTGCCTAATGTTAGGGCATATAATTAGTCGTTTAAATAAGCAGTTTACTCGTCAATGAATCAATAGTGAGTCGGTTAATTTCGAGGAATAAGTAGTGATGAAATACAATCAGGTATTTGAATTGGGCAACGTAAAAGTGATTCCCAATCAATACATTATCGAATTTAGCGACCAAAACAGTGTTAAGTTACAAGGTAAATCGATTCATGTATTGGCTCACCTAGCGGCAAATCACACTAAAGTTGTTTCTCGAGAAGAATTAATCGACGAAGTTTGGAATGGCAATGTGTATGTTGGTGAAAAGGCGCTAACTAATGCAATTTGGCAACTTCGCAATACCTTCAAGACAAATGGCGAATCATCGCAAGTCGTGGAAACCATTCGCGGTATTGGTTATCGGTTGGTTGATTCGCCGATATTCATTGAAGAGATTGTCCCAGAGCGCATTGTAAAATCTTCTGCACCAACCTTAAGCCGAGTTAAATTGATGGTGGCAGCAATGTTAATAGTTGCTGTATTAGCAGGAATGTCGGGCATTAACTACTTTAAAAACTCTGCTAAACAAACATTTTATGCGCCAGAATTGGTTACACGAGCTCCTGGCACTGAATCCTATGTTGCTCCTTCTCCTGACGGCTCTCAGCTCGTTTATCGACAGCGTGCAAGCAATCGAAATACCTACTTGGTGTTAAAAGATCTCGATGCAAATGATGAAATCATACTGACAGATGATAGTGCGCGAGAAGGCATTATTCGATGGGCGCCAGATGGAAAAACAATCTACTTTTCTAAAAAACAAGGTAGCGATAATTGCGCCATCGTTAGCTTTAATATTGCAACTCGTTTAAGTAAATATCTTGCTGATTGCATTCCTGGTAATGACTTTGTTTATATGGATGTGTCGTCTGATGGTTCAACGTTAGCGTTTCAGGGACCACAGAATGAATTTAGTGATAGTGGTATTTATTTTCTTGATTTAAACGAACCAGCATCAGTGCCTGTTAGATGGTCTTGTTTTTCAGAATGTAAATATCGCGATAGAGACATTGCGTTTTCGCCAGATGGTATCCATTTGGCAGTAACTAAGCGACAAAGTCTACTTAGTGAAGATGTATTTTTAGTAAATATGCGAACTAATGAGCAAACTCAACTCACCTATGGAGTGCAAGATATTAGTGGCTTAGATTGGCACCCCGATGGACAGCGACTAGTATACGCAACGCGACAGGCAGGTGTTAGACAAGGCTTTATCGTAAATACTAAAACACTGGAAACTGTCAAATTACCGATTGAAGGTATCCGCTTTCCTGCTTTTTCTCATGCTGATGCAACATTATATTTTGAAAGTAGAGTGGCGTTTCAAGGTATTTCAAAAATCGCTTTCGACAAACCTTTCCCGACATTTAATGAGCCACTTGTTAGCTCCATGTTTAGTTATAAAACCCCTGATTACGCTTCTACAAACGATCAAATTGCTTATGTATCAAATACCTCGGGGCATTATGAACTTTGGACAATGAATTCAGACGGTACAAATCATCAACAATTAACCGACTTTAAAAAGAAAGTGTCATATCCCAAGTGGTCTCACAAACAAGATAAAATCGTATTTGTCCTTAGTGAACCGGAGCTGGGAAATAACAGCATCCATATTTACGAAATGGCGAATGGCCAAATAAAAGAAGTGCCATCTCAATTCGACGATCACGGCAGACCAAGATGGCACCTAGACGACCAATCAATCTTGAGTGCTATTTCACAAGGCAACAATACAGATATTTATGAATTGGATATTGAACGCGATCAACAAACCCGTCTTACTTTTGATCGCGGTTATTTAGCTGAAATGTCAGCACAGGGGGAGCTCATTTACAGCCGCAGTGGGCGAGGATTATGGAGAAAGTCGCTGTATGGTGAAGAAGCGGCGACGGAAATTTTAAATCGCACAGAGTTAAATAGTCGCTATGCGTGGTCCCTCGACGGTGAACATGTTTATTATCAACAGTCTAAGCCGTCTCATTACGCGATAAAGCAATATGATTTAGCCACTAAAAACACTAACTCACTGGTGACCCTAGCTAAGAGTGCTTTGTCGAAGAACGCGAATATTAGTGTTAATCACAATAAGCAAATTATCTATTTTACGTCGAAGGATCGCACCGTCGGTAATATCTACCGATTAAATATCGAGTAAGTCACTGGTTGATAGCTATTTCACTGCCAAGTTAGCTATAATACGCGACAACTATTTAGTCGTTGCGCCATCGCAAGCTCGTTGGCGAGACAGTTCAAGGAAACTTCGTGATCACTCCACAATATATCGATACGCATTCGGCGTTAGTAGACTTATGTAACCATTACCAATCAGCCACAATATTAGCAATAGATACTGAGTTTGTGCGTGAGCGAACCTTTCATGCGGCATTAGGGTTGATTCAAGTTTATGACGGCGAGCGATTGGCGTTGATAGACCCTGTCGCAGTTGAAGACCTATCGCCATTTTGGCCATTGCTAACCAACAAGGCGATAGTTAAAGTGCTACACGCTGGTAGCGAAGATTACGAGGTATTTAAACACTATGGTAAGTGCGTGCCAGAGCCTGTTGTTGATACACAGGTAGCGGCGGCACTTATTGGTTTGGGTTCGAGTTTGGGCTATGCCAAACTAGTGCAAGAGTTTTGCGATATTGAGCTAGATAAAGGTGAGTCGCGTACTAATTGGCTTAAGCGTCCACTAAGCGATGCCCAGCTTAGTTATGCGGCGAATGATGTTATTTATCTGTATCAGTTGTATCAACCCTTAATGGCGCGAGTTAAAGATTCTAATCGTTTAGATATTTGTGTCGAGGAATCGATGCGCTTGGCTAATCGCACAGTGATTCGTCCGCCGATGAAAAAGTATCTCGATATTGGCAACGCATGGCAATTAAACACCGTGCAACTGAGTGTGCTACAGCAACTGTGTGAATGGCGCTTTGCGACAGCGGTTGAGAAAAACCTTGCGTTGGGTTTTGTGGTTAAGGACGCTGAGCTGTTTAATATTGCTAAGTTAATGCCGCAATCTAAGAATCAACTCTTTACTATCGAAGCGCTGCATCCGATGGTGGTTAAACGCTATCACAAGCAAATCTTAGACGCAGTTAAAAAGGGGAAAGACAACCCGACGCCGCCAAGTCCGTTAACACGCTTAATTGATTACCCACAGTACAAACAGAAGTTTAAAGCAATTAAATCTTTAGTCGGTGAGATTGCCCAACAACACAATATTCCGCCAGAGATGCTAGCGTCTAAAAAGCTGATTCACGAAGTGCTATCGGATGTGTGGAAGGCAGAAGGTGAGAAATCTGGTAATCAACCTGTGTTAAGAACAGGTTGGCGTAAGGTGCTTGTCGAGCTAGAACTTCTAAAGTTAATTTAGTTAGTGGTATTAAGTATAAGGAAAAAGGATGAAGTTATCTTTCTTGCCAGTAGCAGTATTGTCTCTTTTGGTATTTAGCTTTGACGCTTTTGGTTGCTCTTGTAGTCGAAATGTTGATGCGAAGAAACTGTATAGTCAATCTGATAAAATAGTGATTGGTAAAGTAGTTAAGTTGCAATTATTTACAGATGAACGTGGCGTAGAATACCAAGAAGTCACATTATCGAATAGTGAGGTAATAAAGGGATCACTGCCAAATGTGTTTAATGCTTACCTTAATGGTTCTTCGTGCTCAGGAAATTCTTTTAGTATCGGACGAGAGCACATTGTTTTTCTCTATTCTGATGATTGGACAACCGGATATTGCGGCGGAACTAGCCAGATTCACTCTTATATCGAGGTTCAAAATCAACTGATTGATAGTCTAAGGAAAGAAGCTGCGAAAGAATAGTCGAGTTATCCTAGAAAAATGCCAACACTAAGTTGGCATTTTTCGTTATTTAAAGCTGTGATTACTGCTTATCAGGCAGTGTCACGTTAAGTTCTAATACCGCTAAATCGTCTGACTGATCAACTTCCACGCTGACTTTGTCTTCTGAAATTTGTACGTACTTAGAAATCACTTCTAAGATATCGCGTTTTAGCTGCGGCAAGTAATCTGGGCTTTTGCGATCGTTGCGTTCGTGGGCAACGATAATTTGCAAGCGCTCTTTGGCTAATGATGCCGTGGTCTTTTTATTACTGCGGAAATAATCGAGTAGGGCCATTACTTACCTCCAAAAATACGCTTTAAGAAGCCTTTTTTCTCTTTGGTTAGGAACCTAAATTCAACTTCTTGTCCTAACAGACGGTCGATGGTGTCGTTGTATGCTTGGCCTGCGTCGCTTTCACCATCTAAAATCACTGGCTCACCTGAGTTAGAGGCTTTTAGCACTGCTTGTGACTCTGGAATAACGCCCACAAGTTTAATCGCTAGAATATCTACAATATCTTCAACGCTTAGCATTTCGCCTTCGTCAACGCGTGTTGGATTGTAACGCGTTACTAATAGATGCTCTTTAATCGGCTCTAAACCTTGTTCAGCACGTAGTGACTTAGATTGTAAGATGCCTAAGATACGATCTGAATCGCGTACAGAAGAAACTTCTGGGTTAGTCGTAATAACCGCTTGGTCGGCGTAGTAAAGCGCCATCATAGCGCCGGCTTCGATACCTGCTGGAGAATCACAAACGATGAAATCGAAAGACTCTTTCAGTTCTTCAATGACTTTACCAACGCCTTCTTTAGTTAACGCATCTTTATCGCGTGTTTGCGAAGCTGGCAAAATGAAAAGGTTGTCGACGCGCTTGTCTTTGATCAGCGTTTGGTTGAGGTTTGCTTCGCCATTGATCAAATTAACAAAGTCATAAACTACGCGGCGCTCACAGCCCATGATCAAATCTAAATTACGCAAACCGATATCGAAATCGATAATCACGGTTTTGTGTCCTTTCAGCGCAAGGCCCGTGCCGATAGCAGCACTTGAAGTTGTTTTACCTACACCGCCTTTACCCGATGTAACAACGATTACTTGAGACATGTTCTCTTCCTTTTAAAGATTATGCGTCCAACAGCGGCTCAACGGTGAGCTGCTCTTGATCTAATGTCACGATGCCGGATTGTTGCCATAACGACTTTTCGATGGCGTCGCTAACCCAATAATTGCCAGCGACAGAGACTAATTCGGCTTCTAATGATTGGCAGAAAATCGCGCTACCTTTATTACCGCTAGCACCTGCTAGCGCGCGGCCACGCAATTTGCCGTAAATATGAATGGAGCCATCGGCGATGACTTCCGCGCCATTGCCCACTGAACCGACAATAATAAGGTCGGCGTTTTTGGCGTAAATTTGCTGACCAGAACGAACATTCTGGCGCACTATCATATCTGGCGCTTTAATTGGTTCGCTTACAGGTGCAGCTTGCGGGACTTCTTTGATGACCTCTTTTACCACTTCTTTAACGGTTTCTTTGACAAGTGGTTTAGGTTTATTGTCATTCGCTTTAGGTGGCTGCAGCGTTGCTAACCCTGCTAAGCGGGCTAGTTTTTTTTGCTCCGTTGTACCGTTGCAAATTCCAACGCAAATAAAGTCTTTCGCTTCAATTGCCTGCTTTAGGGCTGAAAAATCGATATTTTCTTCAGTAACTTGTTCAATGTTAACGACTAATGGAGCGCGGAAAAAGAAAGCCGGTGCTTGCTTGAGTTTATTGTCTAGCTGCTGGGCTAGTTTATCTAAATTGTTGTCTTCAAGCATCAGAATGGACAATGGGAATAGGCTGCCTTTTAATTCGGCGCTAGTTGTCGGCATTGATAGAAATCCCAAAAAGTTATAAACGTGTTATGTTTTGCAAAGGCTCATGGTATATTCTCGCTTATTAGTTATCAAGTTGTCCGTACAGGTTTTTAAAGTCCCATGATTGTTGCCGTTTATAAAAGTTCGAAAAAAGCAGATACCTATCTGTATATTGAAAAAAGAGATGATTTTTCACCTGTGCCTAAGTCATTACTCGAAACGTTCGGAAAAGCGAAGTTTGTGATGTTAGTACCGCTAACAAAGCGCGATCTCGCTATAGCGGATAAAGAAAAGGTAATGGCAGAAATTCGTCAAAAAGGCTTCTATTTACAACTGCCGCCGCCAGAAGTTGACTTATTGAAAGAATTTAAACAGAATCAAGCGAAAAAATAATAACTTAGGAAGATAATTATGATTGCTCGATTACTGGCATTCACCGCGATGAGTCTAATAGCTTTTAATGCTAGCGCCCAATCGGGATTATCTTTCTATCAATATGTAAAACAGCTTGAAGCGCAAATGGTAAAAGATGGCGCCGATGCCTCGCAAACCAAAGCAGCTTTTAGCGGTGTTAAATTATTTAAAAAAGCTGTTGTCGTGCAGCAGCGTGAACGCAAGAAGGTTAAAACACTCGATACCTTTTTACCGCGTTTAGTTAATGAGCAGCGCGTTAAAAAGGCTAGAGCACTTTATAAACAGCACCTGCCGCTGCTGAAAGAAATTGAAAAGAAATACCACATACAGCCGCGTTTTATCGTGGCGTTATGGGGAGTTGCTAATGACTTCTCTGATGGTGTTGATGGTTACAATGCACTCAGTGTGTTGAGCTCACTGGCCTACTCAAATCAACAAGATTCACACTACCAAAAGCAAATAAAGGCGACGCTGGCATTATTGGCGGCGTCTGATATTGGTATGAACGAGGTTAAGAGTAACTGGGCAGGCAAGCTTGGTTTGTTTAATCTTGAGTCCACTCAATATTTAAATAGCTTTCAAGATTATAACAACGATGGCCGCAGTGACATTTGGCATTCATTAGGCGATAGCTTTGCCACTACGGCAAAATTGATGGAAGACAGTGGTTGGGAGCAAGCGTACACTTGGGGACGTCAGGTAAAGCTTCCAAAAGATTTTGATCAAAGCCTACTTACCACTGGCGATTACAAGCCGTTGTCTGAATGGAAGTCTTTTGGTATTACCCGATTCGACAACCGCCCATTACCTAGTGCAAAACTCACCGCAAAATTGGTAGCACCTGACGGCATTAAAGGTCGTATCTATCTGACTTATCATAATTTTGAACATTTATTGACGTTAACAGATTCATTATATAACGCGATTGCGGTGGGATATCTGTCGAACCGAATTAAATTCCCACCTATTCAATAGCTGAAAATTTGCGATCTCATACGTGATTAAATCTGCCTATTAAGATGGCTTGGGTATATACTACGCCACATTAGCACTATCGTATTAATCGCATTATGACCGACAATCAGTTTTGGAAAGAAAAATCACTATCGCAAATGACCGAACAAGAGTGGGAGCTATTGTGCGATGGTTGTGGTAAATGCTGCCTCAATAAAGTCATCGACGATGAAACTGATGAGCTGTATTTCACCAACGTTGCTTGCCAGTTATTAAACACTAAATCTTGTCAGTGTAGCGATTATCCTAATCGCTTTAAGAAAGTACCTGATTGTTTTAAGGTGACACTGGAGAATCGCGATAGTTTCGGATGGTTACCAGCAAGTTGCGCTTATCGTTTGCTCGATGAAGGAAAAGAGCTGCCAAGTTGGCATCCTTTGCTTGTTGGCAGTAGTAAAGACATGCATCGCAGAGGGCAGTCGGTGCGCAATAAAGTCATCAAAGAATCTCAAGCGGGTGATTTAGAAGATCACGTGGTTTATTGGCCGCTAAAATTTGAATCATAATAGGTATATAAAATATTGAACATTATGTTTAAAGTAGCCATGGGGCTAGTTGTCTTATTCTCACTATCTGCCTGTCAGCAGCGCGCTTTACCTGCCAATATCGATGGCTCAATCGCAGCGCTAAAATCAATTTCGGGGCAAACAAGCTGCTCTTCATTAGGCATATTCGTTGAATATAGTTTTGACAATGCACGAGTTAACGGTTGTGAAATCACGGCCAATAAGGTTTCTTTGACCATAACTCCTGAAAACACGCCGATTAACGATAGTGCGTGGTATGCGTTTAAAATAAGCTCGGCGCGAGTGCAGGACACTGAGATTGAAATCAATTATCAAGCTGGTAGTCATCGTTACGCACCAAAAGTTAGTGATAACCTCAAAAGTTGGCGTGAACTAGAATACACTTCGACTAAATCGCAGTTAACATTTACCGTTGAAACATCACAACAAGCACGTTATATAGCAGGGCAAGAGATTGTCGATAACCATGCTTATAAGCAATGGATTGAACAATATCGCCATCGCGGGGACATTGTTGTCGCGAGCTTAGGTAAATCAATTCAAGGGCGCGATATTACTGCGCTGGAAATCGCCAATGCCAATGATAAAGAGTGGTTGATTGTGCTTGGGAGAATGCATCCGCCAGAGGTCACCGGTGCGCTGGCGTTATTTCCTTTTGTTGATGTGTTGTTAAGCGAGCAAGGACAGGCGTTTAGAGAGCGCTTTAATATCTTGGTAGTGCCAAACCTTAATCCTGATGGTGTTGCTAATGGACACTGGCGTCACAATGCCGATGGTGTTGATCTCAATCGCGATTGGAAATCCTTTAAACAAGTAGAAACCCGCCTAGTGCGCAATAAGCTTAATCAAATTACTAATCGCGGTGACAAAATAGCGTTTGCTGTCGACTTTCACTCCACTCACCGCGATGTGTTTTATACCTTGCCATCTGACTATGGTATTAAGCCACCATTGCTGGTTGAGCAATGGCTAGCTCAGTTAGCACAAGAAGTGCCGCAGTTTACCGTCAATAACAAACCCGGCACCAGTAACGTTGGTGTGTTTAAACAATTTATTGCTGACACTTATAAGGTTCACGCGATCACTTATGAAATGGGTGATAATACCAATCGACAAGTTATTGAGGACGTTGCAAAGGCTGCGAGTAAAACTTTGATGGATAACCTGTTAAAGATTCAAAAATGACCTATGAGTGACGCCCAACTTTGGCGTATTTCTTAAAACGCAGCACATAACCTAACGTTATAGAAATAGTACATTCTGCTATTGGTTATTGATCTTATGGCTTGTTAGTGTCAATCATTTCCCGTCTATCAAGTTAATGAGAAGAGAGTGTATTCATGAAATACTCGGCAATAATCTCCACACTACTTTTAACGTCTGCTAGCGTCGTAAACGCAGCTGATATTTCGCTATCGGGCAGTATTACCGATGAAGCGAACAAGCCACTAGCTAATGCTAAAATTACCATCGCAGGCCAAGACTTTTATACCAACCAAAAAGGGCAATTTGCGATAACAACGCCGCAACGTGCTATCTATCAATTAGCAATTTCTAAGGGAAACTACTATCAGAGTGTTCAAACCTTTAGTGATTATGAATTATCACTGCAAACCAAGGACACGAAATCAATTGCACCGATTTCATTAGTCGAAAAGAAGCAAGGGCGCGCCATGTTGTCATTTGGTGGCGATGTCATGATGGGACGTCGTTTCTATCAGCCAAAATTTAGTAATCCTGTGCTCATTAATGAAGGCTCTATCGAGCAAGATAGCAAGCGTATTACAAAGCAAATTAAACCTTATATGTCGGTTGCTGATTACGCCTCAATCAATTTAGAAACGCAAATTGCTAGCGAGCGCCCTAAACAAAAAGCGCCGAAATCTATCGTTTTCTACACCAGGCCAGAATCACTTGCAGCATTAACTTGGGCTGGTGTTGACTACGTTACCTTGGGAAATAATCACACCTACGATTTTATGGATGAAGGATTGCTGTCGACACTAAATGCGCTGAAAGAAAGTGGTTTAGGCTTTTCTGGTGCAGGTTTTACTGAAAAAGAAGCACTGGCGCCGCAGCATACCACCATCAATGGCGTCGATTATTCGATGTTAGGTTACGTTGGTTGGACAGGAAGTTTTTCGCCAACCCAAACGGCGACGGCAACTAAAGGCGGCGCTGCTTATGGTGATGAAGCTAATATTAAGCGTAGCGTTGCAGCGGAGAGTGCAAAAGATCGCACTGTCGTTGTGCAATATCACGGTAGTTTAGAATACGCTAGTGAACCGACGGTGATGACTGAGCAACGCCTAAAGCTTGCTGTTGATAATGGCGCTGATATCGCGATTGCTCATCACTCTCATGTCACCCAAGGTTTTGAAATATACAAAGGTAAGTTACTTGCCTATTCGTTGGGTAACTTTATTTTCGACCAATATTTCTATGCCACGCCACATACCTTTGTACTGAATGTTTGGATGGATGGTGAACAATTCCACCGTGCTGAAATTGTGCCGATCTATTTAAAAGGTTACCAGCCGACACCAGCGACAGGACCGCAGCGCGCCAAGTTACTCAAACGTATGCAAACATTATCTAACAAGCGCAATACGGCGGTTAGTTTCTCTGGCGGCCATGCGGTTATTCTGCCGCAAGGCTCGGCGCAACAAAGCAGCTATGTAAAGCGTTCATTACCAGTTGTGGCGGGACAAAAAGTCGTATCTATCCCAGCCAATAATTGGCAAGGACTACTCACTCAAGTTGATGCTAGTGATAGTTCACTGCGCTATCGCTTAGGCACGGAATTGAGTAACGCACGTACCTTAGAGTCATTTAGCGCTTTTGATAGTCCTGAGCGCGGTTGGAATACTGACTCGAGTGATTTCGAGCTATCAAACAACAAAGCCTACAGCGGTCAATATTCATTAACGACAAGCATTGCTGGCAAAGCGCAAGAAGCGTTAGCGATGACTAATTTTGCACGTGTCTTTAATAGTGGTAATCCAATGACTGTTGATTTGACGGTGAACGTTGAACAAGCCACTAACGTTAAGGTTTATTGGCAAGGTCGCAAGAGAAAAGACAAGCTTAATGATGCGTTAAACAATGGTAAAAAGCATTTAATTCAATCTTTTGATATCGATAGTGACAAGGGGAAATGGCAACAGCTGTCTGCGCATTTCAACTCACCACGTGGTGGTTATCGCGGATTGCGCTTTATTGTTGAGTTTGAAAACAAGTCGGCCAAAAGCAACGCGATTTATGTCGATGATTTATCCTTCATTCAATGGAATAGTGCGTTTACCGCCGTTAATTCAGCGCCGATTAGCAATGAGTTAACCTCGCAAGCATCAGTTATTGAGTTTAACCGTTCGCTGAATAAAAAGGATAGGGTAGTGCTGAATTATCGTCAGCAACGCTAAGTTTAAATATTGATAGTGGGGTTGTTACCTAGGGTAGCAGCCCCTTTTTTATGGTTTGAAATCGCTCTGAAGATACAAGTGGATTCAACGTTTACAGGTTACTTATTTTAATAGTTATAGTTTCAGCGTATTTGAAGAATAGCCATAAAAAAACCGCCATTAGTACTAGTCTAATGGCGGCTCAACAAAACGTTGAAAATTTGCAGACGATAAATGCAAGAGAAGTAATGTTACCTCAGGTTACATCAGGTATTTCTTGGGTAGTAAACTCAGTAGCTCTCGATTGAGATAGTTAGCATTGCCACCCCATAGTTGCATTGGCATCGGATGCATCTCTGCGTTGTCGAAAGGGAATGCAAATAAACGATCTTTTGCTAGTAAAAGTGGACCATCTAAATCAACGAATGCAGCGTGCTGGGCGATTAAAAACGCTGGTGCCATTGCTAGTGAGGAACCAACCATGCAACCAGTCATTATGATGAATCCTTCTTTTTTTGCGGCTTCTAATAAGGCTAATGCTTCAGTCAGACCACCTGTCTTATCTAGCTTAATGTTAACCGCTTGATAACGCCCTTTAAGGCGGGTTAAATCATCGCTAGTATGACAGGATTCGTCGGCACACAATGGAATTTCTGGCGACAAATCGATAAGTGCATCGTCTTCAGCGGCAGGGAGAGGCTGCTCGATAAGGGCGACATTCATCTTCGCTAGCTGTGGGAGCCAAGCTTTTAATTCGTCAAAACTCCATGCTTCATTGGCGTCAATAATGAACTTAGACTGTGGCGCAGCACTGTGAATAGCGTGCATGCGTTCGAGTACTAACTGGTTATCGAGCTTGATTTTTATTAACGGCTGATGGGCGATTTCTTTGGCAGCTTCGCTCATGTCGTCAATAGAACCAATGCTGAGAGTCTGCGCCGTAGTACAAGTGTTTGGCTTAGGCTCGCCGATTAGCTCGTGAACAGCTTTGTTTTCTCGCTTGGCAATCAGATCCCACAAGGCACAGTCAAGTGCGTTTCGCGCCGCGCTTGCGGGTAACAATTCTAACAGGTCAGCAGGGGTAGACTGTGTTGTTAATTGTCTAACGCAGGCGTAAATCTCCTTTTTTACGCTGTCGATGGTTTCACCATATCTATTGTATGGCACCGCTTCAGCCCAGCCCACGTGATAGCCATCACTTAGTAATACTGTAAGTACATCAGCTTGGGTTTTCGCGCCGCGCGAGATGCGAAATTCGCGGGCTAGTGGCCATTTTTGATGCTTGATTATGCAATGTAATGGCCTCATGACAAATTACCCACAATAGCGCCTATGCCATGACGAACAGGGTCAACACATGGCAAGTTGAATTCTTGGCTGATTTGCGCGCAGATTTCTTTGGCTTCTTCTTCAGATACACTTGAGGTGTTTACTGAGATACCAGCGACTTTTACATCTGGGTTCGTGATACGAGCAGCGGCGAGGTTTTGCTCAATAGTTTGGGCAATGGTTGGCAGTGGTCGGTTGTCAATACCGCGCATTGAGGTGCGGTTAAGTGCGTGACAAATCACTAGCGCATCAGGTTGAGCACCGTGCATTAAGCCAAGGCTTACACCAGCGAAAGCAGGATGAGAGAGAGCACCTTGACCTTCTACGATATCCCAGTGATCTTCGGTATTGTCTGGTGATAAGGTTTCACTAGCACCTGCAATAAAGTCTGCGACAACACAGTCGATAGCAACGCCATCTCCCGCAATTAAGATACCGCATTGACCCGAAGCTCGAAAGTCAACATCAAAGCCTTGCTGCTTCATTTCTTTTTCAAGGCTTAATGATGTGTACATCTTGCCAACAGAGCAATCTGTTCCGACTGTAAGTAGGCGTTTGCCTTGACGTTTATAACCTTTACCTGTTTTAAACGATTGGGTTGGGTGGCGAATATCAATAAGATCTAAGCCGCGCTCTTGCGCTAGTGAAAAAACTTCAGGAATATCGATAAGTTTTTGATGTAAGCCACTAACAATATGCATGTCGTGATTTAGCGCTTCGATAATATAAGGAACCCATGCTGGATCAATAGTGCCGCCGGAGTTGGCAAAACTTAGCACAAAGGTTTTTGCACCAGCGGCTTTTGCTGCTGCAATATCCATTGCTGGTAGTCCTGTAGTCACTTGACAGTTGTCTAAGCGGTACTCTCCAGTACACAACTCTGGTCGCCAATCGGCAACACCTTTGGCCATTTTAATTGAAAGTTCATCGGTAGCATCACCTAGAAATAGTAAATAAGGCGCTTGTATTTTCATGGGTAAATCCTAGTCTAATTATTATTCGGGGCATCATCTGTGCCTGCTAATAATTAAACTAATGATTCTTACCCTATATTGAAAATACCCCTTTATTAGCACCTCATAACCCTAGGTTATGGCTGTTAAATTGATTTGGGAACGTTAGCTAATTCGTTGATTAAGTTTAAGAAATCATTAGCAACATGAGACAGTGTTTTGTTTTCTAGGTGCAAGGCCTTGAGATTAAATTTTAATGCGGGTTCTATTTTTGCGATAGCGACGTCATGACACAAATTACCTTGCGCCGTAAACTCATCGATAATACACACGCCCATTCCTTGAGCAGCTAATCTCGCGGCAATAAAGTAAGTCTGTACCTTAATATCCGCATTAACCTCGATATCATCTTCGGATAAGCGATTCCATAATAAATCACCAAGCGGACCACTATCCCAAATGCCAATCACTTGATGGCCGGCAATTTCACTGAGATTAATGCTGGCGGGTTGATGGGGATAAAACGATTGCGGATACATCATCACAAGTTCCGACTGACAAATACTCTGCGCCGTTACGCCAGACAATGGCGGTGGTGAGAACATCAGCGCAAAGTCAATTTTGTGCTCCAATAATGCTTGGTGAACTTCGTCGTTATGCATGGTTTGCAAGTTGATATTTACTTGCGGATTAGCGGCTTTGTATTGCGCCACCGCATTCGGTATCAGATCAAATCCTAGCGCGGGCGTCAGACCGATGTTTATATTGCCGGTTTTCACCTTCTTGAGGTTAATGGCTGAATTGCGCACCGAGCGGATTTGTTTGTACACTTTATCTATTTCACTAAATAGCATTTGCGCTTCAGCGGTTGGTACCAAACGGCCCTTAATGCGCTGGAAAAGAGCGAACCCCAATTGCATTTCTGCATGCGCTAAAACTTTACTCACCGACGGCTGCGATACATGTAGAAAATTGGCTGCGTTGGTTATAGAGCCCGTGACATAAATAGCGTGAAAAACTTCGATATGACGTAATCTCATGAATGACTCCTAAGCTGCAAATACAAAGGTCGAAGCGGTCCACAGCAGGCCTGCTGTGAGTGCTGCAAAAGTTGCGGGAATGATTTGGGTTTTAACGTGGTCGGTCAAATCACAGCCTGTGGTCATTGAGCTTAAAATCGTAGTATCTGAGATTGGCGAGCATTGATCGCCATAAACACTGCCGTTTAGCACTGCCGCAAAACAAATCATTAAGTAAATTTCGGGATTTGCTAATTCATAAGATTGACCTAACGCCCACGCAAGAGGCATTGCCAGCGGAAAGGTTATCGCATAAGTCCCCCAACTACTGCCGGTTGAAAAAGCAATAACCATGGTAATTAGCTGCAGTAACACTGGTAAGGCCCAAAATGGTAATTCACCAGCCAATACATCAACCATATACAATCCAGCGCCAATCTCTTTACTAATACTGCCTATGGTGACAGCTAGCATTAAAATGACACTGGCTAATACCACGCCTTTGAGTCCTTGGTTAATACCATCTACCAAGTCTGTGATCTTTAGTCCTTTAGCCATCGCCATCAGTGCACAGCTTAGTAGCGCGAGTCCAAACGCCCAGTTGACCTTTGGGCTGCCTAGAAACACGAAGGTGGCAATGGAGGTAACAATCAAAATAATTAGCGGCACGATAAAGTCATATGCGCTTGCGCGGTAGTTGCTTGGCACAGGTGTTTGAGTCAACTCTTTAGCACTCATTGGTTTAGCACCGGGCGCATCGAGTTGTCCTGTTGTTAGCGCGCGCTGGTGAGCTTGTCGCAAAGGCTTACCAGAAAACTTAAGAAAGTTGAGACTGAGTAGTAAAGTCCCAAATACAGCTAAAATAGCGTAAAAGCTAAACGCAATACTCGAGAAAAAGAAATTTATGCGATCTGCTTCGGTAGCAAGGAAAGCAACCCCAGGAACAAAAATTAGCGCCTGCACATAAGCTGGCCACGCATTGAACGCTAGAATACAGGCAATAGGCGAGGCCGTAGAATCAACAATATAAGCCATTTCTTCATGACTGATGTTGGCTTTGTCAGCTAGCGGTTTTACGGTAGTACCGACAATAACGGTGCTCATGGTGCCACCTTGAAAGAAGATAATGCCGGTTAACCATGCAATGAACTTTGCCGAACGCGGTCCTTTAACAAAGTGCTTGGTCATGGTTTCTGCAAAAGCTTGCGCCGCGCCAGTTTTAGCCCACAGCCCCATTAAACCACCAAGGAGCCAAAGATAGAGTAATAAAATTGCTGCGGTGCTGCTGGTGGCCAAAGAGGGGACTAACACACCATTTAAAATATCGTATTTACCGAGAATAAAGCTGCCACAGACAACACCTGCTAATAGGGCGATAAGCGGCTCGCGAAGTAATAAACACAAAGCCACCGCAATAATCGCTGGCATTAGTGAGAAGATCCCAAAGTGTTGCGCAGGCTTTAACAGCTTGATATCGCCATTAGGCATCGATACCCATTGTTGGCTGATGTTGGGGGGCGGAGCGGTATCTAATGCTGCTTGGCGCAGTGGCGACGAAGAATAAGGAATTGTTTCTCCAACGAGTGTTTGTTTTCCTTTGTACAAATAAACTTGCTCGCCTGCGTCATTGGTAAAGATGTCATAGGTAAATTGCTGCTCTTTATAAACCGGCGAAGAATACAAGCTGATATAAACAGCGGTCAGCAACGCCCCTATTACTAAGACTAGACTTAATAGCGATTGCTTTGAAATGGCAAATTTGTCAGACATTAAATGGCCCCGTATTTCTTTTAGTTATGTGGGTATATGTTAACGCTATCACGTTCTTTATATTGAGTAATCAACCTTGTGTTTTTCAGAGTATAACCAAAGGTTATACCATTAGTACAAACTGATTATTGTGAATTACCTGTTACTAGGTGTTTACTAGGGTTAATGAATTGTTATCCATTGGCAAAAGTTTCAAACACTGTTACTGGGTTAATCATTGAACTAGCACCATTTGTATCAAAAATAATAATAGAGGTAGGTATGACTACTAAAGATATAAGCAGTAGCCAAAATAAAGCATTACGCTTAAAGCACTTAACTTTCTGTGTTGCTGCAGCGTTAGCGTCAAACACCGCTTTGGCTGCTGATGACAAGAAAAAAGCGCAGAAAGAGAAGGAAGTTGAACGAGTAACGGTAACGGGTTCTCATATCAAGGTAAATCACGACAATGGTGCACTGCCGATGACCGTGATTTCAAGTGAAGATATTGAAAACAGCGGTGCCTTAACAGGTGCAGAGCTGCTTGCAGACCTGCCACAACAAGGCGATGTTGCTTTTAATAGCAGTCGTGCGGTTGGTGGTGTCAATGATGCCCGTGGTGATGTTTCTTCTTATAACTTACGTGGTTTAGGCACTGGAAACACCTTGGTGCTACTCAACGGTCGACGCATGGTACTTCACCCTGGTACGCAATCAGAGAACTTTGTTCCCGTCACCACATCCAACTCAAATACCTTACCAGTGCGCGGTTTAAAGAGTGTTGATGTCCTGCGCGATGGCGCAGCAGCAATTTATGGCTCAGATGCGGTAGCTGGTGTTGTTAATTACATTTTAAAAGATGATTACGAAGGCTCTGAAATTAATATCCAGTATGGCGATGAGCTAGATACTTCACGCGATGCTCTAAACATTACTGGTGCAACTGGTTTCTATTTAAATGATGAAGCTACCCATATTTCATTGTCAGCGGGTTATTACAAACGCTCGTTAATGATGGCGAGTGATAAGGATTATGCTGCAAGCGCGGATCTACGCGGAAATTCTCGCTTCCCTGATTACGTTGGTATAACAGGAACCAATGATGACGGCACGCCAATCTATAATACCGATCTACGCAACCTTAACTCGTCGACGCCTTGGGGCGAATTTAGAACCAGTACGTTAAGTACTTTCCATTTGCAACCAGATACTCTCGCTGGATGTGAAAACTCTGATAGTCAAGGTAATCCAACAACTGCACTAAATGTTGAGGGAGTGTGTGTGGATCGCGGTGGTGTTGGTGCCGATGAACGTTATGATCGCAACGCTCATCGCTCATTGAGTTCTGGTGTTGAACGTGGAAACTTCTACGGTTTATTAAATCACCAACTTAGCGATGATACAGAGCTTTACGCCGAAGCATTGTATTATTACGCAACTGCTGACCGGGTGCGTGAACAAACATCTAACCTAACTTCACAGCGTTTCACAATTGCCGCTGACGCGTTTTACAACCCGTTTGGCGAAGAGGTTCAACTGCGCCGTTATCGTCCAATTGATACTGGACCGCGTAATATTGAAGTAACAGATAAGAGTTATCGTGTGTTAACCGGTTTACGTGGTTTCTACAACGATTGGGACTGGGATAGCGCAGTACTTTACTCAAAAGCGACCACTGAAGATAAAGCCAATCGCGTGCATACTCAACGTTTTCAACAGGCGATTAACAGTACTGATGAAGCGACGGCCTACGATGTTTTTAATGGTGCTGACGTAAACAATGTGACTGTTGGAGATCCAACTGGTAACAGCCAATCGGTGATTGATAACTTCATGGTTGATGTTGTTCGTGATAGCGCAACTGAGTTAGCACAAATTGACTTTAAAGTATCACGTGGTGACTTGTTTGAAGCGCCTGCTGGCGATGTTGGCTTCGCTGCTGGTGTTGAATATCGTTATGAGAGTTTTTCTGATAAACGCTCAGATATTCTTAATACTTCACTAAATTTCCAAGATATTGTCGGCGGCGCAAAAGCTAATGATATCTACGCAAGTCAGGTTTTAGGCTCTAGTCCAACACCTGATTCAGCTGGTAGCCGAAACGTTTTCTCTGCATATGCTGAACTTGCTGTACCGTTAGCTGTTGATACGGCGTTTGCAAATCGCATAGACATGCAGGTAGCTGCTCGTTACGAGCGTTTTTCAGATGTTGGCGATGTATTGAAACCTAAGCTAGCGTTAGCATGGGAAATTAACGAGAAAGTACAGGTTCGCGCCGCTTATGCAGAGGGCTTTAAAGCACCGGGTTTACCTCAGGTTGTGGCAAAAGATGTATCGCGTGTTAATACCCGTAACGATCTATTGACCCAAAGTCGCTATGGCGTGCTAGAAGTGCGTAACGGCAGCGAGAATCTTAAACCAGAAGAAAGCACTAGTGTCAGCTATGGTATTGTGTTCCAACCGCTAGATAGTCTGACTATCGCGTTAGATTGGTGGAACCTTGAGCAAAAAGATACCGTTGGCCTAATTCATTCGCAGACTCAGTTGGCTTACGATGCACTATTGCGCCATCAAGATCCTGACGGCAATGGCAATCCAAATATTCAACGCGGTGGCGAAGACAATGAAGTTGTTGCGATTACGAATAACTACATCAACCTTTCAGATCGTGAAGCATCGGGAATTGACTTTAGTATTCAATACGATTTAGACACACAGTACGGTGATTTTAAATTTAAAGTGAACGCTGCAAAATTGACTAAATTCGATCAAATTGCTGATGACATCAGTGCGCAAGTTATCGCCGCGCAAAACTCAAGCGATGAAGCGTTAAAACAAGCATTGTTATATCGCGACGATCCGGTTGATGTATCGGGTACTGGTAGTTTAATCGAGCAAAACGGTCGCCCAGAATGGCGTGCAACCTCGTCAATTAGCTGGCGTAAAGATGCCTGGGGAGCGGGTTTTAAATACCGCTACATCGGCGCTATTACGGATACAAGTCTAGACTACAAGTTAACTGAAGATGGTGAGTCAATTAACTACAAGACCGAGAGTTGGTCTAAGTTCGACGCCTATGTTAACTATCGTTTACCAGAAGATGTCATGGCCAAAACCAAAGTGACACTTGGCGTGCGTAACATCACCGATGAAAAACCACCAATTGCTGATGAAACATTTGGCTACAACTCAAGTGTTTATTCAAGCATGGGGCGTTATGTTTACGTCAACTTGAATAAAAAATTCTAAGAATTCTTCTCTCTCGTAAAGTAAATGGCTCGATTGACAACACGGTAATCGAGCCATATTTTTTTGGATTTTGTTATGAAAAATTATATCGCTTCAATTTTAGTATTCGGTGTTATTGCGGGGTGCAATACCACAACGCCTGCACAATCTACGATAAGTGATTCGGCAAATATTGCCTCTGGTGTCAATCAATGTACCAACGGTAATGTCGTTATTGATTACAACTTTGATACGGCCAGAGTTAATGGTTGTGACATTAACGAAAAGCGAGTGACTATTGCAATTTCACCTGAAAATAAGCCGATTAATCCCAGCCCTTGGTATGCGTTTAAATACTATGCAAAGCAGCCGCAACAACTAGAAGTGGTTATAAATTATATTCACGGCAAACACCGTTACAGTCCGAAAATGAGTATCGACGGTAAGACTTGGCAAGTTGTAGCGCACAAAGCGTCAGCCAAGCAGTTACGTTTTAAAATAGATGCCACTGCGCGTGAAACTTATATTGCTGCTCAAGAAATTGTTACTAATGCTGCTTATGATAAATGGCTTAAGCAATTGCAGTCAGACGGCAAAGGTAAGGTTTCGGTATTGGGGAAATCAACTCAAGGTCGCAATATCTCGATGTTGGAAGCCTCTTCAAAGGGCAATGATGAATGGTTAGTTATTTTAGGTCGTATGCACCCACCTGAAGTTACTGGTGCTTTGGCGTTATTTCCTTTTGTGGATAATTTAGTCGGTGAGCGTGGGGTTGAATTTCGAAAACGCTATAACATCTTGGTGGTGCCCAATCTCAATCCGGACGGCGTTGCACATGGCAATTGGCGTCATAATGCTAATGGCGTAGATTTGAATCGAGATTGGAAAAAATTTGCCCAAGTAGAATCTCGACTAGTGCGAGATAAACTGCAAGCCATCGTTAACGCGGGAGGAAAAATTCGTTTCGCCGCTGACTTTCACTCGACGTATAAAGATGTGTTTTACACCATGCCGTCTGATTACGGATTAAAACCACCTCATTTTGTTGAAAAGTGGCTTGAGCGTCTTGCCAAAGTGACCCCACAAGGATTTACCGTATTCGGTAAGCCCGGCTCTAATCCAAACAAAGGGGTTTTCAAGCAGTATATTGCAGATACGTTTGGCGTTCACGCTATCACTTACGAAATGGGCGACAATACTGATCGAGTGATGATTGATACGGTGGCAAAAGACGCTAGCGATACCTTGATGGCCAAGATGTTAGCGACTCCAGCAAGTGCTTATGGAGTTAACAATGAAGCAAAATAGCATTAAACGTTTATCACTATTTGCTGTCGGTGGACTTTTGTTGACCGCTTGTCAAAAGCAAGCCGATACGCCTTTAACGCAAGTTGATATTTTACTTAGCTCAAATACTGTAATGATTGGCGATGGCGGTGCTGCGACAGCGCTCGATATCGGTATTTGTGGCGAAGCTATTTGCGCTGTATCGGCAAAAGGTAGTGTGCAATACAACGCGAAAAAGCGCATCGAGCTCGGCGGACAGTTGGTTGCCCCGGGCTTTATCGATCCCCATACCCATAGCTTAAGCGAACTTAAAAATATTAATACTGCTGCTAATCTAAATTACTTAACCCAAGGCGTGACAACGGTAGTCAATGGTAATGACGGCGCAGCTATCGTCGATGTCGCAGGCTTAAAACAGCAGCTTACAGAGCAGGGTATAGGAACCAATACCGCGTTGTTAGTGGGTCATGGCAGTGTGCGTGAAAAAGTGATGGGACGTGCTGAGCGCCATGCCACTGACGCTGAAGTTAATGCAATGAAGTCATTGGTTGAGCAAGCGATGCGCGACGGTGCTATTGGGCTTTCCACCGGACTGTATTATGTTCCAGGCAGTTATGCGGCAACCGAAGAAGTCATAGCGCTGGCTAAAGTAGCCGCTAAATACGATGGCATCTATGACACTCACTTACGCGATGAAAGCACCTTTAATGTGGGATTTACTCAAGCTGTCACCGAAGCTATTAATATTGCGAAGGCGGCGAATATTCACTTACACCTTGCTCATATCAAGGCTCTGGGCGTCGATGTTTGGGGGCAAAGTGGTCCGGTAATTGAGAAAGTAGAACAAGCTCAGGCACAAGGAGTGAGCATTTCGGCTGATCAATACCCATGGCGCGCATCAGGAACTCACCTGCACAGTGCCGTCGTGCCGAAATGGGTCATGGCAGATTCAAGCCAAGCTTTCGTTGAGCGGCTAAATAATCCTGAGCTTAAAGACAGGATATTATCGGAAATCAAAGAAAATATCCGTCGTCGCGGCGGGCCGAATGCGCTGTTATTTACGGTAGCTGATGATCAGTCTCTGGTTGGTAAAACGCTTGAGGATGTCGCGAAAGAGCGCGGAAAAAGTGCGAACGAGCTTGTCGTTGAATTGGTGCAAGGTAATCCTATTCGCGTGGCGTCGTTTAATATGTCGCCAGATGATATTCGCGGCTTTATGGTGAAACCTTGGGTAGTTACCTCATCCGACGGCACTGACGGCCATCCGCGTAAATATGCAAGTTTTCCCAAGAAATATCGCCAATACGTCAAGCAAGAGCAGCTAATGACCCTGGCGCAGTTTGTTAAACAAAGTAGTTTTCAAACGGCAAAACTATTGAAATTGCCTAAGCGCGGTTTAATCAAAGTTGGCTACGCCGCAGATATTATCGGACTCGATATCGAAAACTATCGCGACAAGGCGACTTTCTCAAATTGGAATAAGTTGTCCACCGGTGTCGAAACAGTGTTTGTTAATGGCGTGCAAGTTATTGAGCAAGGTCAGTACATCGGCCAATTGCCGGGTAAGGTGCTAACTAAGAGTTAACAATAAAAAATAAGGGAAGCGTAAGCTTCCCTTATTTTTTTGGAGACCTAATTTAACAAAGCCTTTCTAACAACCTTATAAAGTAAAGTACCTACTAAATTTTAAATTGATTACTCGGGCGCAAGCGGTTTAACACCACTACTGCAAAACTAGCAGTGAACGCCGCAAAAATCACAATCATCCATTGCGACATTGAATATCCCAAGAAGCTCCAGGTAATAGCGACACAATCACCACCGACTTTAAAGAAGAATGGTAGCCATTCATCGAGTGGCAGCGTATGAGCGAAATTAGGGCGAAAATCACAGCTAAAAAACGGTGAGTTAGACGTTTGTATTTCTACGTGCTCTAGCGCTAACAACAGGCCTTTGATGGCGCTGTAGCCCCATAGACCATAACCCGCTAATCGCACAACAAAGTTTTGCGGAGCAATAGCGCCAATCAGTCCTGCAAATACCAGCCCAAGCATCGCTGTACGTTGATAAATACACATTACACATGGACCTAACCCCATGACATGTTGAAAGTACATCGCAATTAATTCAAACACTGTGGCAACGCCAGCGAGGGCTAACCACGCTTTGCGATTAGTGGGGAGTGAATTAAGGAAAGACAGCATAAAAAGCTCGTTCATTATTGATAATAAAAAAGCGCATCTTATCTAAGATGCGCTTTTAATCAAGGGATTAGTTAACTAGAACTAAATTTATTAGTGATGGCCCTTGTCGTCTTTAGGTGCCACTACCGCTTCATGGTGGTTGATTAAACCTTTTTCATAGAGCTTTTCAGTGCTGTCTGTTAAGAAACCAGACTGAATACAAATCCAACCAACAATTGATAATACGATGGTGTAAGGTAACGCCATGTATACCATGCGGCCATAACTCAAACGTACTAGTGGTGCTAGGGCACTTGTTAGTAAGAATAAGAAGGCTGCTTGACCATTTGGTGTTGCAACACTTGGTAGGTTAGTACCAGTGTTAATCGCAACGGCTAACATATCGAATTGATCGCGAGTAATGCGGCCATCGGCTAGCGCTTGGGCTATTTGCTCAATGTATACCGTACCTACGAATACGTTATCACTAACCATAGATAATAGGCCATTGGCGATATAGAACATCACCATCTGAATATTACCATCGTAACTCAGTACCCAAGTGATTACTGGCGAGAATAAGTTTTGGTCGATAATAACCGCTACTACGGCGAAAAATACCGCCAATAGCGAAGTAAAGGGTAATGCTTCTTCGAAGGCTTTACCTAGGGCGTGCTCTTCGGTAATACCGTTAAATGCGGTGGCTAGAACGATAACCGATAGGCCGATTAAGCCTACAGCAGCTAAGTGGAATGCTAGACCAGCTACTAACCAAACGGCAATTGCACCTTGGACAATGAGTTTAGCTCTATCGCGAGTAGTACGACGCGCATCTTGATCTTTAGCGAAATCAGATAGTACTTTATGTACATTCTCAGGCAGCTTAACACCATAGCTAAACCAACCCATTTTCTCGATAACGAAACAAGTGATAAGACCGAAGATAAATACAGGAATAGTCACAGGTGACATGCGAATAGCGAATTCGACGAATTCCCAACCGGCTTTGTCGGCAATGATTAAGTTTTGCGGCTCACCAACTTTGGTCATTACACCACCAAGCGCAGTACCGACACCAGCGTGCATTAGTAGGTTACGCAAGAAGCCACGGAATTGTTTTAAATCGGCGCGGTGCTGTTCATGGAATTCTTTTTCATGAGTGTGGTCGTGGTCATCGTGGTCAAATTTCTTACCTGAAGATACTTTGTGGTACACGCTGTAGAAGCCAATAACAACACTGATTACAACCGCAATAACCGTTAGTGCATCTAAGAATGCCGATAAAATAGCGCCTGCCGCACAGAAAGATAGCGATAAGACGACTTTCGAGCGCAACTTAGTAATTAGCTTGGTAAACACAAATAGCAGCAAGTCTTTCATGAAGTAAATGCCAGCTACCATAAAGACTAAGAGCAGGATAACTTCCATATTGACTGATAGTTCGTGTAACACTTTATAGGGCGAGGTCATTCCTATGGCTACGGCTTCAATTGCCAGTAGTCCGCCGGGTTGCAATGGATAACATTTCAACGCCATGGCTAAAGTGAATATAAATTCAGCGACCAATAACCAACCAGCAACAAATGGGTCGATTAAAAAGAACACGAATGGATTAATAACTAAGAAGGCGATTATTGCTAATTTGTACCACTTTGGAGAATTCCCCAAAAAGTTACGCATAAACGCTTGATTAAGTGACATTGTTGGCATTAGTTCCTCACATAGGAAGTGTAAACGCAATTATTGTGGACGAAATTTAGCCGCTTTAAAATTCGACTAAATATTAGATGTTTCTAAGAATTACTAAAGATGGCGCCTATTAATTACAGGCATTGCATCAATTTGCAAGTGATCTGCTTAATTATCCACAAGATTTATGTTGTTTTTATTACTGATTGCCTGTTAATTGGGCAATAGCGATGAGGTACTGTTTAAAACAGCAACCTTGCTATAAATAAAGGTAAGATTTTTGTGCTAAAAATAAAGAGCCCACTAACTTGGCCTGTTTGTAAACTTAAGCTGTTGGTTGAATTGCCAGCAATCTCGAGAAAAAGGACTACTAAGATCAATTCACTGACATAAATCTATATCAATTTACAATGGCTCTGTTATTATTCTTTGAATTTTATTGAAATTGGTTTGAGTGTTAAATGATATATAAGGCGCAAAGCCCAGCCGGATTCGCTGAAGAGTATTTAGTTGATTCTATTTGGACTGGACGTTTTCCACCGGGTTCGTATTTGCCAGCAGAACGCGAACTTTCAGAGTTAATTGGTGTAACAAGAACAACACTACGTGAAGTACTACAGCGTTTATCTCGCGATGGCTGGTTGCAAATTCAACACGGCAAACCAACCAAGGTTAATAACTACTGGGAAACTGCAGGTTTAAGCGTTTTAGTTACAATGGCTCGCTTAAATCAAGAGGGCATTCCAGAATTAGTCGACCAACTTTTATCAGCGCGCACTAACGTTTCGATCATCTACATTCGTGCAGCAATGAAAGCGGCCCAAGAAAAGAGCATTGAGATCTTAGAGCAGTACCGCAATATCGAAGATAACGCCGAAGCCTACTCTGATTTCGATTACTCGCTACATCACCAATTGGCGTTTGCCTCAGGAAATCCAATTTACGTACTAATTCTAAATGGATTTAAAGACATGTATAGCCGCTTAGGTAAGTTGTATTTCGAACTCGAAGAAGCGCGCCGCCTTGCCGACAATCACTATGAAGAGCTTTTGAAAATTGCCAAATCTGGTGATCACGATCAAGTTGTTATCGCAATGCGACGCTACGGTTTAAAGACTGCCAAGCTTTGGATGTCACTGCGCGATCGCATGCCTACTGACATCGTAGTGCCAATTCGTTAATCCGTCTTATCTTCGCTCGGTGCCTTAGGGCATCGAGCTATTTCTCTAACTTCACCGTCTTCACTTTCTCGTTCGAGAATGACTTCAAAGCCCCATAATCGATATAAATGCTTAAGCATTTCATCAACGCTTTTCCCTAAAGAAATGTTGTGATGGGCGTAATGACGTAAGGTAATTGAGCGATCTCCGGTTATATCGACCTTATAAACTTGAACATTCGGCTCTAAGTGACTGAGATTATATTGTTGGGACAATGCTTCTCTAATCTTTAAGTAGCCTTGTTCGTTGTGAATAGCGTCGATTTCAATGTAATTGCTCTTATCATCGTCAAGGGTATTAAAGAGTTTGAGCTCGCGAATTAAATGCGGCGATAAATACTGACTAATAAAACTCTCGTCTTTAAAGTTTTTACAAGCAAAATGGAGTGTTTCTAGCCAATTGCTGCCTGCCATTTCTGGAAACCACGCTTTGTCTTCGTCGGTGGGATTTTCGCAAATTCGTTTAATGTCGCAAAACATCGAAAAGCCAAGCGTATAAGGGTTAATGCCTGAATAGTATGGGCTGTTATACGGCGGCTGAAATACGACATTGGTGTGGTGGTGGAAAAACTCCATCATAAAGCTGTCGTCGACTTTACCTTGGTCGAACAGGGTATTAATAATGGTGTAATGCCAAAACGTCGCCCATCCTTCGTTCATTACCTGTGTTTGGCGTTGCGGGTAGAAATATTGGGCAATCTTTCTGACGATACGCACCAGCTCTCGTTGCCACGATTTTAACAGTGGGGCATTTTTTTCAATAAAGTACAAAAGATTTTCTTGTGGCTGCTCAGGAAAGCGCTTTTTCGATTTTTGCTCATCGACTTCTTTAGTTTTGGGTATGGTACGCCACAAGTCATTGACCTGTGCTTGCAAAAACGCTTCCCGCTCATCTTGACGATTGCGCTCTTCGTGGAGTGATATCTTGGCAGGACGCTTGTAGCGATCGACACCAAGATTCATTAACGCGTGACAAGAATCCAACGTATCTTCCACTGCCTTTACACCATATTTTTCCTCACAGTCACTGACGAACTTTTTCGCGAATACTAAATAATCAATAATGGAATCGGCATCTGTCCATGTGGTGAATAGGTAATTGTTTTTGAAAAATGAATTGTGACCATAACAAGCGTGGGCAATTACTAATGCTTGCATGGTGAGGGAATTTTCTTCCATTAAATAGCTAATGCAGGGATTGGAATTAATGACGATTTCATAGGCAAGGCCCATTTGACCGCGATGATAGTTTTGTTGGGTTTGAATAAACTTTTTTCCATAACTCCAATGGTTATAGCCGATGGGCATGCCGACACTAGAGTAGGCATCCATCATTTGTTCGGAAGAAATAATTTCGATTTGATTAGGATAGGTCGTTAAACCAAAAGAATCTGCGACATCGCTGATGATGCCGTCGAAGTATTCGAGTTTCTCAAAAGTCCATTCGCAGTCTTTTAACGCTGCAGTGGTTTCACTCGTCATAATGTCACCTATGATGCGGCAAATAGCTCTCTAAATACTGGGTAGATATCTGCGCGCTCCTTAATATGTTTGAGGGCAAACTCGGGAAATTGCTCGCTAATTTTTTGATAAGCGTGCCACATGGATTGATGATTGCCTTGGGTGATTTCGATATAGCTAAAATAACGCGTGTTGGGCAGTAAATCGCGCTCGAGGATCTCTTTGCACAGCGGCGTGTCATCATTCCAATTATCGCCATCAGATGCTTGCGCGCCGTAGACATTCCATTGTGATGTGGGATAGCGCTCTTGCTGAATTTTATGCATTAAGCGCAGCGCACTTGATACCACTGTGCCACCCGTTTCTTGAGAGTAGAAAAACTCGTGTTCGTCGACTTCTTTGGCCTGTGTGTGGTGCCTAATGTAAACCACCTCTGTGGTTTGATAGGTGCGGGATAAAAACAAGTAGAGCAAAATATAAAAACGCTTTGCTATATCCTTTGTCGCCTGATCCATTGAGCCTGAAACATCCATAATACAAAACATCACCGCTTTAGAGCTAGGCACTGGCGTGCGGGCAAAATGATTGTACTGAATGTCAAAATCATCAATAAAAGGCACGCGGTTGATGCGCTCTCGCAGCTGGCTAATTTGCGCCAATAGCAATTGCTTATCTTTAAAATGTTCTCCCGGTGCAGCTTCTAACTCAGTTAACTGCTCTTCAAGTACTTTGAGCTCGCGTTTACTCGATGAGGTGAGGGCGATTCGACGGGCAATTGATTTCTTGAGTGAACGAACAATATTGATATTGTTGGGAAGTCCTACTTCAGAAAAACCGTGACGAGAGATTTTATACTCTTGAGCATCGCTGTTGTGCTTCGCTTCAAGGTTAGGAAGTGCTAAATCTTCAAATAGTAAATCCAAATACTCGTCGTGGGAAATTTCGAAGGTAAATTCGTCTTCACCAACACCTTCGTTACTTGCATCGCCATCACCACTGCCTTGACCGCCTTGTTGTTTTGGGCGCTCAATTTTATCCCCCTGTTGAAATTGGTCGTTACCCGGATGCACGCGTTGACGCTCGCCATCATTGGCGTGATGAAAAATTGGTTCGCTTAAATCGCGCTTGGGAATGGTAATGTTTTCCCCTGAGCTAACGTCCGTAACACTGCGATCGGTAATCACAGTGTCTAGCGAACGCTTTATCTGCTCTTTGTGGCGATTTAAAAAGCGCTGACGGTTAACCGAACTTTTATTCTTAGCGTTTAATCGTCTGTCGATAAAATGAGACATAGGCGCCTCCTTTTACGACGCTTTACGAACGCGTAAATACCATTCGGTGAGCAAGCGAACTTGTTTTTGGGTGTAACCTTTTTGCGTCATACGCTCAACAAAATCGGCGTGCTTCTTCTGATCGTCTGCGTTGGTTTTATTGTTAAATGAAATCACTGGCAGTAGGTCTTCAGTGTTAGAGAACATTTTCTTCTCGATAACTACGCGCAGTTTTTCATAACTGGTCCATTGCGGATTATTACCAGAATTATTGGCTTTAGCGCGCAATACGAAATTGACGATTTCATTTCTAAAATCTTTCGGGTTGCTAATGCCTGCGGGCTTCTCTATTTTTTCTAGTTCGTCGTTAAGGGCGTTGCGATCAAATAGCTGACCTGTTTCAGGATCGCGATATTCTTGATCTTGGATCCAGAAATCAGCGTAAGTGACATAGCGGTCGAAAATGTTTTGGCCGTATTCAGAATAAGACTCTAAGTAGGCGGTTTGGATTTCTTTGCCAATAAACTCGATGTAATTGGGAATGAGATAGCCCTTGAGGTGCTCGAGATATTGCTCGCGAATATCGTCATTAAATTGTTCGCGCTCAATCTGTTGCTCCAATACATAAAAGAGATGGACTGGGTTGGCGGCAATTTCTGTATCATCGAAATTAAATACACGAGACAATATTTTAAACGCAAAGCGGGTGGATAGGCCGCTCATGCCTTCGGTAACGCCTGCGGTATCTTTATATTCCTGTAGTGACTTGGCGCTAGGATCGGTGTCTTTTAAGGTTTCCCCGTCATACACTCGCATCTTCGATTGCACACTCGAGTTAGATGGCTTGGTAAGACGAGAGAGGATGCTAAATTGAGCGAGAATTTTTAAGGTATCTGGCGCGCACTGAGCATCGCATAGCTTAGAGTGCTCCAGCAGCTTGTTGTAAATATTCACTTCTTCGGTAACGCGCAGGCAATAAGGCACTTGCACAATGAATACGCGATCTAAAAACGCCTCGTTATTTTTATTGCCTTTAAATGCCTGCCATTCTGATTCGTTGGAGTGGGCGAGAATAATGCCGTTAAACGGAATAGCAGAAATGCCTTCAGTGCCATTGTAATTGCCTTCTTGAGTGGCTGTTAATAATGGGTGTAGCACTTTAATAGGCGCTTTAAACATTTCGACAAATTCCATTAAGCCTTGATTAGCACGGCACAGTGCGCCGCTGTAGGAATAGGCATCGGGATCGTCTTGTGAGAAGTGCTCTAATTGTCTGATATCGACTTTGCCCACAAGAGCGGAAATGTCTTGGTTGTTTTCATCGCCTGGCTCGGTTTTAGCAATGGCCAGTTGATCGAGAATTGATGGATAAGATTTAACGACTTTAAACTGAGAAATATCACCGCCGAATTCGTGAAGGCGTTTAACCGCCCATGGCGACATGATGGTATTGAGATGACGTTTAGCAATGCCGTATTCGCGCTCTAAGATTTCACCATCTTCTGTAGCATCAAATAAGCACAATGGATGGTCGTTAACCGGTGAGCCTTTAAGGCGATAAATTGGAATGTTCTGCATTAAGCTTTTGAGCTTTTCAGCAATCGAGGATTTACCGCCGCCAACGGGGCCTAGTAGATAGATAATTTGCTTGCGCTCTTCGAGGCCTTGGGCAGAATGCTTGAGATAAGAAACGATTTGATCAATGGCTTCTTCCATGCCGTGAAAATCTTTGAAAGCGGGGTAGCGATTGATAACGCGATTAGAGAATATGCGGCTCAGGCGAGGATCTTGCGCGGTATCGATGACTTCAGGTTCGCCAATGGCCATGAGCAAACGTTCAGCCGCCGATGCATAACAAGATTTGTCTTGCTTACACAGTGAGAGAAACTCGTCTAACGTAAACTCTTCTTCCTTGGTTGCATCAAAACGCGCTTTGTAGTGATTAAAAATCGACATATGGCACCTCCTAAAATGCGATGTCTCTTTATTAATCAGTTTGTCATTGCAGTGTCCAATGGCATTTTGTCACTGATTAATAAAGCCCAGATAAAGACAATTCATATCAGCAATACTTATGTAGAAATTAAAATAGTTGATTCATGCTTTCAGCTTAGGACAGCATCTGATGGAAGGCAAAGATTTTCTTAAGCAATATAGAGCAACAACCTTTATCCATTAGACAGTGTCTATCCAGCTTTAATTTCATAACTTAGAACAAAAAAATACAAATAGAAAGGGTTATTGAGAAAGGTATGGGCAGGAGAATAGTTGTAAAAATAAAAAAGGCCACTTAAAAGTGACCTTTCATTAATAATGCGGTTAAGTAGAAATTAGCCAGCGAAGTTAGCGTTAGCAAATTCCCAGTTAACTAATGCCCAGAAACCACCAAGGTAGTTAGGACGAACGTTGCGGTAATCGATGTAGTAAGCGTGCTCCCACAGATCAACTGTTAGGATTGGTGTTAGGCTGTCATCAGTTAATGGCGTAGCAGCGTTGCTAGTGTTAACGATGTCTAGGCTACCATCAGCTTTCTTAACTAACCAAGTCCAGCTTGAACCGAAGTTGTTAACAGCTTTGTCGTTGAATGCTGCTTGGAAAGCTTCGAAAGAACCAAAGCTTGCATTGATAGCATCAGCGATTGCGCCAGTTGGCTCGCCGCCACCTTGTGGGCTTAGGCTGTTCCAGAAGAACGTGTGGTTCCAGATTTGCGCCGCGTTGTTAAATACGCCGCCTTCAGAAGTCTTGATGATTTCTTCTAGTGATTTTTCTGCTAGATCAGTTCCTTCAACTAAACCATTTAGTTTTGTAACGTAAGTAGCGTGGTGTTTACCGTGGTGAAACTCTAGAGTTTCTTGAGACATGTGTGGTGCTAATGCGTCGATCGCATATGGTAAGGCTGGTAGTTCAAACGCCATGGTTTTTCTCCTGAGATAATTTTACGCCCATTATAGGCTCACATTTAATTATTATTCGCCGCTATAATACCCCAACAAATTGATTTGGGTCAAAAATGAATGTACCCTTTGCTCACAATGTGTCATCACCATTAAACACCTAGTAAATATGGGGTTTAGTGTTAATTAACGGCAAGGTATAATCGGCTGTAATAGCAAGTGAAAATTACGCCTTAAAGAGCGTTGTCGTCAAAGGAAATCCAATGGATACTATCGAACAAATTAAACAGCAAATTTCTGAAAACCCAATCATCTTATACATGAAAGGTTCACCAAAGCTGCCAAACTGTGGTTTCTCAGCGCAAGCATCACAAGCGGTAATGAGCTGTGGTGAAAAATTTGCGTATGTAGACATTCTACAAAATCCAGACATTCGTTCTGAATTACCAAAATATGCCAACTGGCCAACGTTCCCACAACTGTGGGTTGAAGGCGAGCTAGTAGGCGGTTGTGACATTATTTTAGAGATGTTCCAACAAGGTGAACTACAACCGCTACTTAAAGAAACAGCGGCTAAATTTGCCCAAGACGAAGAATAATTTTTTTGCGGCTGGCTCTCAGCCATAAAAAAGTCATAATTAATTGATATAAAGCTCAATTTAGAGCATCACAAAACGGAGATAAACATGAGCGTATTAGTAGGTCGTCCTGCACCGGACTTCACAGCAGCAGCAGTATTAGGCAATGGTGAAATCGTTGATTCATTCACGCTTAGCGAAGCAATCAAAGGTAAAAAAGCAGTAGTATTTTTCTACCCATTAGACTTCACTTTCGTATGTCCTTCTGAGCTTCTAGCTTTCGACCACCGCTTTGAAGAATTCCAAAAGCGCGGCGTTGAAGTAATCGGTGTTTCTATCGATTCACAATTCAGCCACAACGCATGGCGTAACACGCCAGTTAACGAAGGTGGTATCGGCCCAGTTCGTTACACTCTAGTTGCTGACGTTAAGCACACTATCTGTCAAGACTACGACGTTGAGCATCCAGAAGCAGGCGTTGCTTTCCGTGGTTCTTTCCTAATCGACGAAGACGGTCTAGTACGTCACCAAGTAGTTAACGACCTACCATTAGGCCGTAACGTTGACGAAATGATCCGTATGGTTGACGCACTACAATTCCACCAAGAAGTTGGCGAAGTATGTCCAGCTGGTTGGAACCAAGGTGACAAAGGTATGGACGCATCTCCAGCAGGCGTTGCTAGCTACCTTTCAGAAAACGCTGACAAACTATAATTTAGTATTTCACTAAATTGATTGTCTAAGGCCGCATTTGCGGCCTTTTTTATGCGTGGATATAAGGGTTTTCTCGTAATTTCTCCACCGCCAATTCGACAAAACTACGCACCTTGCTGTTGTTATGACGCCCTTCTAAATAAACCACATTAACTGGTAATTCATCGTTATCAAAAGCTTCTAATACAGGAACTAATCTATCATGCGCAATGTGTTCACCGACCTGATATGACATTAAACGCGTAATGCCAAACCCTGCTAATGTCGCCGATAATGCCGCGCTATTTTGATTGCATCGCAGGCGCGGTGTAACTTTCACCTGTTGATTATCACCGTAATGCCACGTAGCGCTAGACTCTACTGTGCTCGCTTGAATAATTTCATGATTGATTAAGTCTTGCGGTTCTTGCGGTATGCCATTGTGAGACAAATAGTGGTGAGAGGCACAGGTTATTCGCTTTACATGACCGACATTGACGGCGTACATGCTTGAATCTTGCAAATGACCTATTCTAATTGCGACATCTAGCCCTTCTTCGAGTAAATGACTATTTCTATCGTAAAAATGGGTATCAACATCAACTTGTGGGTACTGTGTTAGATAGTCGGTCACAATGGGCATAATGTGCTGCTGACCAAATAACACAGGAGCGGTGACAGATAGCTTGCCTTGCGGGCTTTGGTGCACACCTCGTGCTTGCGCTTCTGCTTGATCGATATCGTCAATAATGCGTTTTGAATCGTGATAAAAACGTCGACCAACATCGGTTAGGCGCACATGACGAGTGGTGCGAATGAAAAGCTTTGCGCCTAGTGTATGCTCAAGCAAAGCGATAGCTCGGGTTACGGCTGGTGGTGATAAATTTAACTGGCGGCTAGCTTCAACAAAGCTCAATGTGTCAGCACTTTTTACAAAAATCCGCATCGACTCGATTTTATCCATCAGGTCACCTTAATTCATTATTTCAAATATTGTAATAAACAATTTAAATAATGGCTAATTATTTCCCTAATCGTAATCGATATAGTCAATGGCGTAACAAACACTGAATTTTAATTATCATTACGTTGGAGAACTTCATGTCATTTATCAATACACCAGACACTATTAACGATGCGCCAAAGCCATCACAAGAATCATTACGCGCTGTTCATAGCATGCTTGGCAGTGTGCCAAACATGTTTCGTTTGATCAGTAACAGCCCGCAAACACTACAAGGTTACCTTGGCCTAAATGGCGCGCTTTCAAATGGCACATTATCGCCGCAAACACGTGAAAGCATTGCCTTGGCCGTTGCACAACTTAATAGCTGTAATTACTGTCTAGCAGCACATCACTTTTTAGGCACCAACTTAGCAAAACTGAGTGAATCAGAAATAGCTGCTAACCGCCGTGGCAGTTCAAACGATCCACAAATTGCAGCCGCTGTTGCCTTTGCTACGCAAGTGGTTAAAAAGCGTGGTCAAGTATCGCCAGAAGATCGTTTAGCAGTACGTCAAGCTGGCTTTACCGATGCTCAACTGCTTGAAATTGTTGGTCACGTAGCACTAAACACCTTAACTAATTACGTTAACGAAGTGTTCGAAACACAAATCGACTTTCCACAAGTTGAAGCGCTTTAGTCGATAACTTTTCATCAAATATTGCAGGCGGTGTTTACTGCCTGCACGTTAGGAGTATGCATGAAATATTCTAGCGATATTGCTTTTAGCGAAGCTGTTAAATCAATCCAAGCGCGTAAAGGCTCAAGGCTAATGTATCAACGCGTCGAAGAAAATGGCAGTTGGGACACCAAGTTTACGCCGCAAATCGTTAACTATATTAGTCAGCAGCACAGTATGTTCTTTGGAACAAGTAATAGTGACAATCAACCTTACATTCAGCATCGCGGTGGTCCCAAGGGATTCCTAAAAGTTTTAGATAGCACGACCTTAGCGTTTGCAGATTACAAAGGTAATAAGCAGTTTATTTCACAAGGAAATCTGAGTGAGAACAACAAAGCCTTTATATTTCTAATTGACTATGCCAATCAAACGCGCGTGAAACTGTGGGGAACAGCTAGAGTCATTGAAGGTGATGACGAGCTTACGCAAAAACTAATGCAGTTCGAACAACCTTATCGAGCAAGAGCTGAGCAAGTGATAGTTTTTTCTCTTAAGGCTTTTGATATTAATTGCCCGCAGCACATTCCAAGAAAAGTTGATTTAGAAGATATTGAATCGCTAGTTGCCGAACAAGCACAGCAGATCGATTTGCTAAAAGATAAGATTAAACAATTGGAATTTAAATATAAATAGAAGCTGGTGCTCGAAACAAGATTCGAATATTCTCTATTTAGCTAAAGCGATTAATAACGCTAAACACTTAGGGAGTCGGGATGAAAGTTTTAATGGTATGCATGGGCAACATATGTCGTTCGCCAACCGCTGAGGCGGTGCTGCGCAAAAAAGCAGACGAACGAGGTATTGATTTACACATCGATTCAGCGGGCACATTAGGACTCCACGCTGGCAATCCACCCGATACACGCTCTATCGCCGCAGGCGAGGCACGTGGTTACGACTTTTCCGGTATCACCTCACGTCCTATCGCCGATTACGACTTTGAATTCTTCGATATCATCGCGTTGATGGACGACGATAATTGGGAAGAAGTCATGATGCGCTGTCCACCCAATCTACGCCACAAAGTTCACTATCTGCTTAATTTCGCGTTTAAAGACAACGAAAACCACGAAGTGCCAGATCCTTATTATTCCCACGATAAGGGATTTGAAGATGTATTAGATCTAGTAGAGCAGGGCTGTGATGGTTTGTTGGATTGGATTACACAGCAGGGATAACTATGTTACTTGAATTACTTGTCCCAACAAACCTAGCCATTGTTGATGAAGCTGAAAATGAGTTGGTGAAGTCATGTACTGGTGAGCCCTTTGAGCTTGTGAAATACGTTGCTCCACGCTGTCCTATTATCCATGGTAGTAGACGTAATGGAATTGTAAAACTTAGAGCCTATGTTGATCAGTTTGGCGTATATAAAGACGTTAAGGTGACAGATGCAACACCCAAAAGGCTGTTTGACAAAGAAGCTCGTCGCGCTGTGAAAAGGTGGCGATGGAACACGTCTGAGCACGCAGAACGTTGTTTTGACATCACTCTCGAATTTAAACTTGAATAACCTGAAAAATCCGAATAACAAAAATTTGATAAACCTTCTTTTGCAGCTAATGTAACCAATCGTTTATTAAGGCTATGCCGTATGCAACAGAATCTTGAGGGATTATGAAAAAACTAGCACTATTACTTTTTATCGTATTATCTATTAGCTCTTGTAGTAAGCCTATTCCAGAGGACAAGTTATCTTATGCTGGAGAGTGGCAAAGCAAAGAAATGTATTTATTGATACTACCTGACGGTACGGTGTCGTACCAACGAGTGAAAGATGGTGTGCGTACTTCAATTGATGCACCACTTACAGAGTTTGTGGGAGAAGATTTTGTAGTGGGATTAGCTTTCTTTACAACCACTTTTGATGTTAGCGAAGTACCTCACCAAGTTGATGGAAAATGGGTTATGGTCGTCGATGGTGTTAAATTAACGAAAAATATAGAGTGATTTGATTACTTGCTACGGCGTTCAAGCTCAGCTGAATAATCGTTAATATTTCGATTCAACCCTACATAAAAAAAGCAGTGGCTCTCACTACTGCTTTTTTCGTTTTAGTAGCTTTACTAACTTAGCTTATTCGGCTATCACTATTTTATATTTCCATAGATCAACTGTTAACTCGCCTGCGCGACTACTAACCGACTTATCTTGTGCTGTATTGGTCTAAACACAATTTCAGCAAGTAACACACTATAAACAATAGGTAGTAATGCGACTTGAATGGAGTTGCTAAATTGAATTGGAGTCATATCGGTGTAGAAGTTGACTGAGCTAAGTAGTGCGAGCAATGCGCCAATTAAGCCAGAAGCATAGGAGTAGATGATGAGTTTTCTGAATGTAGGAATAGTGTGGTGCACATCTTTTTCTCCCTTAGATTCATAAAATAGCCAGCCTATTATTTTAGTGGCCTGCCATGTAAGCATTGCACCATTAGAGAGCAACGATAGCGCTAGTGGCAGAATAATCGCCATGACTAATGATGGTACATCGAGTGCCATAGTAACACTGCCGCCAAGTGCTAGATTCAGTGTCACGAGTAATGCGCAAATCACTATGCCTGTAATGCCTTCCCATTGTATTTTGCCGCTGCCGATAGTTTGGCTATATTCATCGGCTAACTCAATTGGTGATACCAGTAGGGCGGAGGCTACAGCCATTTGAGACTCTAAAGAGCATTGGCCACTTTTTTCGATGCGCTGTATTGTTCGATAACTAAGTCCAGCAGCTTCACTAAGATGTTCTTGAGACCAACCTTTTTCTTCTCTTAGCATTTTGATTTTTTTAGATGAAATTTTCATATAGTTCCTTTGCTTGTCATAATCGAAAAGATAATTGCAAAACTTTGATGACAGCACCACGACACCTTCACGACATCGCTAAAAATAAGTATGTCTTGTTAGTGAATACTTAGTCTATTATGCAGTTTATTTGTGTATTGTGAATAGTGGGAATCAGGTAACCATAAGTGCTATGGGCATAAAAAAAGCAGTGGCTTTCACCACTGCTTTTTTCGTTTTAGTAGCTTTACTAACTTAGCTTATTCGGCTTTGGCTAGTGTTGCTTCACTTGAGGCGCGGCTGGTGGCGCCTACTGTGCTAATGTTGCGATCGCTCTTAGCAAAAGTTGCACGAGCTTCGTTTGGCATCGCGGTAATTTCGATACCGCTAACAATGATTTCAGCCGCTGGTGGCTTGGTCATTGGTGCACTAGCACGGCCGCCTTTGGCTGCTGCTGGCTTCTCTTCGGAAACTGCTTCGACTGCTGGAGTTTCTTCAACGGCAGTTTCAACTGCTGGTGCTTCTTCAGCGGCAGTTTCAACAACAGGTGTTTCTTCAGCGGCAGTTTCAACTACTGGTGTTTCTTCAACGGCAGTTTCAACTACTGGTGCTTCTTCAACGGCAGTTTCAACTACTGGTGCTTCTTCAGCGGCAGTTTCAACTACTGGTGCTTCTTCAGCGGCAGCTTCAACAACTGGTGCTTCTTCAGCGGCAGTTTCAGCAACTGGAGTTTCTTCAACAGCAGTTTCAACAACTGGTGCTTCTTCCACTTTTTCAACCGCGGCGTCAACAACGATAGCAGGTGTTTCTGGTTCACTTGATTCCGCAATAGTTGCTTCAACGGCTGCAACGGCTTGTGCTTTTTCCTGTTCCAATTCTTGCGCTAATTCTTCATTAGTCTTAATTGGGTAACGGGCTTCAACTGCATCGTCGGTATTGCGCTCTTGGCGATTACGACGTTGGCCTGATGAGCGCAGGTGACGTGGAGAACGACGATTACGACGACGCTCGCCAGACTCTTCAGCTGCTGGCGTTTCTTGCGTCGCAGGTGCTTCATCAGTGCTAGTTTCTTGAGTTGGTACTTCTACAGATGTAGTTTCTTTCGCATCAACCGTTTTATCTTCGCCAGCTTTTGTTTCAACTTTTTCAGCAACTGTCTTTTCAACTGGCTTACTTTCTACAGCTTGAGTCGAAGTGGCTTGCTCAGTTGACGCAATAGCTTCGTCGCTTGTTACTTGCTCTTCTTGCTCTACTGGCGCGCCAGTGCGAACTTTCTTACGCATGTTGTTGCGACGTTGACGACGTTGTGCCACTTTTTCTTCAGCAGCTGGTGCGTCGTTTTGCTTGTTGTGCTCTTGGTTTTTAGCATTGTTGTTGCGCGGTTTACGTTGCTTGTTGCGACGGTTATCTTTGCGCTCTTTGCTATCACCAGATTCATTGCGGTTGTCATCGCGCTTATTGCGGTTATCGCGATTTTCGCGGTTGTCATTCTCATCAGTATGACGCTTGTTCTGATTTGAATTGCGGTTGCGATTGCGGTTGCGATTGCGGTTGCGATTACGCGACTTGTTTGGTTTTTTCGTTTGCTCTTTCTCTTCTTCCTCAGCAACAAATAAACCTTTAATCGCTTTTAACATACGAGCAAATAAAGAAGGTTTCTCTTCTTTTTTCTTGCGGTGTTGCGGCTTAGGTTTGTTTTGTTGTGGAGCACGTTTTTCTTCAGCTGCAGGGGCCTTAGCTTCAGGCGCAGGCGTTGCTGGTGCAGAAATACCTTTTAATACAGGCTCGTTCTTGCTGATTGAAGACTTAAGTAAACGAGACTCGTATTGCTCGTCGTTATCGCCTTCTTTAACAAGATCGTAAGTTGCAGCAGTGACTGTGTCGTCGCTGCGATGACGAATCACTTCGTAATGAGGCGTTTCAAGGTTAACGTTAGGTACGATAACAACGTCTACATTGTGACGAGTTTCGATAACGCGAATTGCTTTACGTTTCTCGTTAAGTAGGTACGCAGCAACATTTACCGGAACCTGTGCTTCGATTTGCGACGTTGAATCTTTGATGGCTTCTTCTTCCATCAAACGCAAGATTGATAGCGCTAGTGACTCATTGCCACGGATAGTACCTTGACCTGTACAGCGTGGACAGATGTGGGTGCTTGATTCACCTAGGCTTGGACGGATGCGCTGGCGCGACATTTCCATCAAGCCAAAGCGCGAGATACGACCAACCTGGATTTTTGCACGATCTACTTTTAATGCATCGCGTAGTTTGTTCTCAACATCGCGTTGGTGCTTAGTTGAGTTCATGTCGATGTAATCGATAACTACCAGACCACCAAGGTCGCGTAAACGTAACTGACGTGCTATTTCAACCGATGCTTCTAAGTTGGTGTTAAACGCTGTTTCTTCGATGTCGCCGCCTTTGGTAGCACGTGCCGAGTTAATATCGATAGAGGTTAACGCTTCAGTTGGATCGATAACAATTGAACCACCTGATGGTAGGCGAACTTCGCGTTGGAACGCTGATTCGATCTGCGTTTCAATTTGATAGTGAGTAAATAATGGTACTTCACCCGTGTATTGCTTGATGCGGTTGATGTAATCAGGACGAACAACACTGATGTGCTCGCGTGCGCTTTCAAATACGCGTGGGTGATCGATTAGAATTTCACCAATATCGCGGCGTAAGTAGTCGCGCATTGCACGTACAATCACGTTACTTTCTTGGTGAATTAAAAACGGAGCAGGGCGAGATTCTGCCGCGTTTTTAATGGCGCGCCAGTGATTCTCTAGGATATCTAAATCGTATTGTAGTTCTTCAGATGCTTTACCAACACCCGCTGTACGTACAATAACGCCCATGCCTTTTGGCATAGTTAGTGCCGATAATGCCGCTTTTAACTGGCTGCGCTCTTCGCCTTCAATACGACGAGAGATGCCGCCTGCGCGTGGGTTATTAGGCATTAATACCAAGTAACCACCAGCTAGGCTGATAAAGGTTGTTAATGCTGCACCTTTGTTGCCGCGCTCTTCTTTATCGATTTGTACGATAACTTCTTGGCCTTCTTGGATAACGTCCTTAATACTAGGACGACCTTTGAACGAGTAGCCTTCAGGGAAGTATTCGCGTGAGATTTCTTTGAGGGGCAAGAAGCCGTGGCGCTCTACGCCGTAATCGACGAAAGCTGCTTCTAAACTTGGCTCTACGCGGGTAATTTTACCCTTGTAGATGTTGGCTTTGGTTTGTTCATGACCCGGACTTTCAATGTCTAGATCATAAAGGTTTTGTCCGTCGACCAAGGCGACGCGCAACTCTTCAGATTGAGTTGCGTTGATTAACATTCTTCTCATTTGGAAGCTCATCCATTGTGAGTTGCCAAATAATCAAATTGTGGGTGTCCGGAGCCTATTGTAATGCAGTCTCTCGACTGGATAAGGCACATTAAATTGTTAGACTAATCTGTTGTATCAATGGTTTGTTAAACGCTATCCATCGATATCACGTGCTTGATTTAGCTAATAAAAAGATAGTGGCTTTGTGTTTTTACAAAGCGGTGTTTCACATCTTTTATCTTCAAAATCTAGTGTTGTCACTAGATGAGCTAAATAATTCCAGCTGGCCATTAGTGCAGGCAAGCGGCGAAGCGTCGTTTTTTATTTACATACCGTTAATCGCGATTTGGGCCATTAACGATCTTGAGCATCGGTTGTTTATTCGGCTCAAGCTTTGTCTATTTAAATAATACTCACGTCATCTCGACGATTGATTACATTTGCCGGTAAAAACCTACGGGCTGACTATTTAAGCAACGGTTTTACTATTAAAGGCGAGTCATCAACAGTGGTGATGTCATCGCAAAATATACTTTTTGTATTCTTGTTGGTGTTTACACTGCACTGCTTTTAACTTTGTTATTTGTGCAAACAAGGTTTTTAGCTCTTTGTTTCTCAACACTATTCTTAGTGTTGGTGTGCAGTGTTCGTCTGTTTTAATTGAGAAATTTTCAAAATAAACCTACAAGAACACCCAATTATCACACTAATTTGTGCCAATCGCTACCAATACTTTGGAATAAAACACCAGTAATTTTATTGACCAAAGATATTTAGGTGATTAATGGCACTAAAAGGCAAATTTGATGGGGCGAGTTTTAAGGCATTGATGTACAATGCGCACCATGAATGAAAAACAATCTCAAGTCGCGGCGAAAGTGCAATTTGTCACCATTGATGACAATCACGCTGGCCAGCGCATCGACAATTTCTTGGTCACTTTTTTGAAAGGTGTGCCTAAAAGCCGCGTTTATCGCATCTTGCGTAAAGGTGAAGTGCGCGTAAACAAAAAACGCATTAAGCCTGTTTATCGTTTAAACGATGGCGATATTGTGCGTATTCCGCCAATTCGTATGGAAGAAGAAAAAGAGCTTCCGAACGCTAAGTTAGAAAAAGTAGCATCGTTAGAGCAGCACATTATCTATGAAGATAAATACCTGATTGTGATGAATAAACCATCGGGCATTGCTGTACACGGTGGCAGTGGCCTGAAGTTTGGTTTAATCGAAGGGCTGCGCGCACTGCGTCCTGATGCTAAGTCGTTAGAGCTGGTTCATCGTCTTGATCGCGATACCTCAGGCTGTATTTTAATTGCTAAACGTCGTAGTACCTTGCGTTCGCTGCATGAACAATTGCGTGAAAAAACGGTTGAGAAGAACTACCTCGCATTGGTTAAAGGGCAGTGGAGTAAAGAAGACAAGGCGGTTAACGCGCCGCTACTGAAAAATACACTTGCATCAGGCGAGCGTATTGTACGTGTTAATCCAGAAGGCAAGGAAAGCTACACCAAGTTTAAAATCGTGCAACGCTTTGAAGATTGTACGCTAGTGCAAGCAAGTCCCGTGACTGGTCGTACCCACCAAATTCGTGTGCATACACTGCATGCGGGGCATCCAATTGCTGGTGATGATAAATACGGTGACAAAGCCTTTGATAAAGCAATGAAAGGGCATGGTCTAAATCGCTTGTTCTTACATTCTGCGAGCGTGCGTTTTTTCCATCCCAATGAAGAAACAACCATGTTTTTTGAAGCGCCATTTGACGATGCATTAAAAAACACTATCGCTGGTTTGCGTAAAACATAAATAGTTGAAGTGACAATGAGTAGTAGTGATTTAAAGTTGGTCATTTTTGACTGGGACGGCACTGTGATGGATTCAGTGGCCAAGATTGTCGATGCTATGCAAATGGCAGCGAAGCGAGAAGGGCTGCCAGTGCCGAGTGATGCACAAGTTAAAGACATTATAGGTCTAAGCTTGCTACCAGCGCTAAGCCAGTTATTTGGTGAGCTCAATCAGCAGCAAATCGATGACATGGCGCAGTTTTATAAAGAGGCTTATTTAGAACTCGATCAAAAGCCAAGTCCGCTATTTAATGGCATTACGGACGTGTTTGAGTCACTCGCCAAACGCCATATAAAAATTGCCGTTGCTACTGGTAAATCACGAGTTGGCTTAAATCGCCTTATCGAGCAAACGGGATTAGGTCATTTCTTCTGCGATAGCATGACGGCTGATGAAGCTGAGTCTAAACCGCACCCACAAATGATTGAAGATATCGTTGCTCGTCAAGGCGTAGATAAGTCGCAAGTGTTCATGGTAGGTGACTCAACCCTTGATTTAACCATGGCCAACAACGCCAATGTTAAGGCGCTAGGTGTTAGTTATGGCGCGCACGATAAAACACGTTTATTAGCTGTTAACCCTGTTGCGGTAGTCGATGACGCTAAGTCGTTGTTAGATTATTTGACTACAGACATAGCTCTCTAATTGGAATACTTGCAGCACCTATAGATACTGGCTCATGTTGAGATTGCGCAGTAATCAAATTAGGTACCAGACGAGCGCTGTCTCGTCTGTGCTGAGTATAAACTTCGGTATTCTTGATGAGTAACTCGGCTAGTTCTCGCGGAATATGGCCCCCAATGACAATCGCTTGAGTATCTAAAATGGCTGCTGATGCTGTAGCCACCAAACTCAGCGCATCTTGAACTCTATACACCCATTCATTTATCCCAGGCCAATGAATATCGAAGTTGGTTAACATGTCGTCGATTGTTGAAATTTCAACGTCGTTTGCGATGAGAATTTGGCGAAGGTTTTCAAGATTTGGATGGATATAGCGCTTAGGTGGTAAAATGTCGCCTACTTCACCTGCATTACCATGTGTGCCGTGCATGATGTCGTTTTTGGCAATAATCCCACCGCCAAAGGCTGTAGAGATAAACAAATAAACGAAATTGGAAAAGGTTTTTCCAACACCATCAATACCTTCGCCAGCGGCGGCAGCTTTGGCGTCATTTTCAACCCACACGGGTAATTTAAATTGCTCGGTGAGTAGTTGGGCGATATTAACAGAGGCCCAATCATTGAGGTTGCTATGGGTGTTGATGCCCGAGTCTTGATCGGTGAAATATCCTGAGATACCAACGCCGATGCCTAAGATTTTTTCTCGCTTTATGTCACTATGGTCGATGGCATTATCCATCATAGTCGTTAAATGACTCATCATGTTTTCGACGGTAACATCACTAAGATTTATGCGATTGTTATAAACGACTGAGCCACTGTAATCCATAATCGCTAAAGCCAGTCCGTCCATTAATATTGCAATGCCGATACTGTATGCGAAATCGCTATTTGCAGTGAGCAGAAAGCCGGGTTGACCGCGAGAGCCGGAAGGACTTTTACTCGATTGCGAGAGCGCGTTACGCTCCATTAACGATTTAACTAATCGGGAAATTGTTTGTTGAGGGATTTTGGTTTTAGCAATAATTTCTCGTTGGCTTGCGGCGCTAAAAAATGCCTCGCGATTAATGAGTCGTTCCTGCTCTTGAAATAGCTTGTTTCCTTTGCCTAAAACAAAATAAGGAGATAATAGCTTGTAACTGTATGATGTTCGCATAGTGATATTATTGACTCATTAAAAGACTGTTGGCTTTATAAATACTGTTTGATATTTAACAGAATTATTGCGGCTCGATCATTATAACCCTGAAATCATTGACATTGGTATGGGTTGGGCCGGTGATAATGAGATCATTAAGCTGTTGAAAAAAATGATGGCTACTATTACTGGCCAACGTTTGATTAGCATCTAGTGTCAGCTGTTGTGCCCTTACCAAGGTTGTATCATTGATAAAGGCTCCGGCAACATCTAAAGAGCCGTCGACACCGTCGGTGTCACAAGCCAGAGCGCTAATGCCGCTTTCGCCGTTAAGGGCGATTGCCAAGGCAAGGAGATACTCTTGATTTGGGCCGCCATGACCTGGTTCATCACACAAGGTAACTGTTAACTCCCCACCAGATAGAAGTAATGTTGCCTTGCCTTGTCCTTTCGCTGCAATAGCAAGCTTTGCGTGTTGCTGAGCGACTTGTGTTGCATCCCCGGTCTCATTGTAATTAAGTATTTCAACTTGCCATTGTGATTGGTCGATTGTTGCAATGGCTTTGTCAATTGACTGCTGAGCGTTGGCGATAATTGACAGTTGATGACGAGTGTCGTCCCAATCTTGCTGTTGAGGGGCGTCAGCGAGTGCTTTAACAATCGCACTGTCGCCTTGCCAATGGTACTTCGCGAGAATGGCTAACGCTTGTTGCGCGCTGGTGTGATTTTTTACTGTTGGCCCTGAGGCAATAACCTGCGGATCGTCACCAACGACATCAGAGATAATCAATGTATGACTGCGTCCGTTGATGGCTTGTGCCAGTTTACCGCCCTTGATCCGCGATAAATGAGTACGAACGCAGTTTATTTCATCGATTGACGCGCCACTTGCAAGTAAAAACTTATTGAGCTGCATTTTTTGAGCAAAGGTCACTCCGTCAATAGGGCTCGATAGTAATGCTGAGCCACCGCCAGAAATTAGCACTATGACTGGAATACTTGCGTCAACACTCTGAACTAATTCGAGTATCTTAGATGCGGCGTGATGGCTGCCGCTATCGGGAATAGGGTGGCCGCCAAATAAGACATCAATACGGCCAATGGATGTTTGCTCGGTGTAACCATGGCGACAAACAATGGCGCCGAAACATCGCTTGTCAAAATGTTGCTCTGCAACTTTAGCCATTTCAAACGATGCTTTACCAGCTCCAATGATACAAACTTGCTGACCGTTATCTATATCTTTTAGATACTCTTGCATGCAACTGCTTGGCATACTTGCATCGACGGCGACTTGAAATAATTGTTGAAGAAATTGTTTGTTATTCATCTTTTATATATCTACTACTGAGTGCCAAATTTAGCACTCAGTAGATCAAGTTGATTAATTAAATAGGCTCGGAATGCTGAGACAGATTGCTAACATGAGTCCAAAATAACCCACTAAAATAGCAATGTCTTTACGGGTTAATATTGCCTCGCCACTATCGGTGAGTTCCGTTGGTGGTGAATAAGGCAAGCGAGACTCTTTAGTTACCAGTAGCACAGCATAGGCAGTGATCACAGTGGTGACTAAACCAATGAAATTCCACCAGAACCAAAATAGATCTTTAACGCCAATCCACAAGTAAAAGTTAATCGCTACGCCAGTTAGCAGGCCAATGTTAATTTGTTTGGCTGATAAGCGTTTATCGAAAACCGCTAATAGGAAAATAGCTAAGATAGGACCATAGAACAAGGAGCCGACTTTGTTAATGGCTTCAATAACTGTCGCTGCGATATCACCAGCGTAAAGGGATAACGTCAGCGTTACTGCGCCCCAAAATACAGAGGTGTATTTGGCATACTGCATATATTTTTGATCATCGGGCTCTTTGCCTGTGATACGACAATAATCTTCTACAGATACCGCCGCTAGTGAATTAATGGTTGAACTCAGTGACGACATTGCAGCCGATAATATGGCAACGATAAGCATGCCGATAATACCGTGTGGCAGATAATTGATAATAAAGACCGGCATCATCATGTCGCTCTTGCCGTCGGGAATTAGCGCTGAGAAATTGGCGTCAGTTAAGGCAAATGTTCCTATGACTATGCCTGAGAAACAATAGAGTAGGGTAATGGGAAAGCGCAATAAACCATTGGCCATCATCATTTTCTTTAGCTGAGTGGTATCTTTGGCCGATAAAGCACGTTGGGTCTGTGTTTGATCACAGCCGTAATAAGAGGCGTACAATACGATACCACCGAAAACCATTGGTAAAAACCCAAAACCATCGCCTTCGATACCAAAGGAGCTAAAGTTAATTGCTTGTAGGCGCGAATGATCGACATTTTCAACCAGCGCGTTGAACCCACCGAGATAACTTAGTCCAAAATACGCACAAGCAACTGTGCCCAAGACGATAATCACCATTTGAATGGCATCGCCGTAAACCACGGCTTTCATGCCACCTTGCAGCGAGTAAAGTACGGTAATGACGCCGACTATAACAATAGATTGCCACAGTGTTATGCCCATGGTTGCAATGAGAATAAGCGATACTGCGTAAATCATGATACCAGTAGCAAAGGCGCGGCTAAATTGAAAAACAACACTAATGATTAAGCGCGAAGAGCGGCCAAAGCGTTGTTCTAAGTAATCGTAGATGCTAACAACACCTGAGCGATAAAGTACGGGCAGTACTGTCGATAAAATGAGGATCATCGCTAGTGGCACGGCGAGTTCGTAAGATAACCATTGCATGCCACCGCCTTCACGCATGCCGACAAAGGCAGGCGCCGAAACAAAACTAATGGCAGAGAGCTGAGTTGCCATCACTGAAAGTGTTAAAGGTTTCCACCCAACACTGCGGCCACCGAGAAAATAGTCGTTTTTGCTCGACTGCCCTCGCAGTTTATAGCCCATGAAGATAAGTAAAAAGAGATAGATGCCGATAATGGCGTAGTCAAAATAATTCATAACAGAAATGCCTTACAGGTAAAAAGCAAAGTGAGAAACATCGACATCAAGCCAATGTTTCTCACTGTATAACACACTAGAAGTCGTATCTAGCCGTGATGCTCATTCTACGAGGCAAGATTGGACGGCCGACGAAGAATTCGCCACCAGAGACCTGGGCGTTACCTTGTCGAGGAGAGCCTTCGGTAATACCGTCGCTATCAAACAAGTTCCACACACCAAAACCTAAACGCAGTTTTTGGTCACGTGCTAGCTCCCATGTGTAGCCAACATCAAACGTGGCGATGTTATGGCCGTCGAGCTCTACGCTATTTGAGTCGTTTGCATAGTTGTCACCAAAGTAGCTAATACCTAAGCGAGAGTCGATCACACCATCATTGTAGGCAATACCTAGGTTACCTGAGAATTCTGGCTGTCGGCGTGGCTGTTTACCCACGTTGCCGCCTTCAGAGAACTCGGCATCTTGATAGGTAATGTTACCGTCGATAGTTAAATCATCGGAAATAGTATAACGACCAATAACTTCTAGACCCACGGTCTCAGTCGATACGGTATTAACGATTTCGCGGATCCCACCGATGCCATCATTTTCAAAATCTACTGAGCGACGATTGTCTAAATTAGCCATAAACAATGAGGCATCGATGTAGAGATCTTCTGGGAAGTATTTGATACCCAAGGTTGCAAGCGTAATATCTTCCCCTTCGTAACTTTGTGGCTCACCGTTGGCGTTAAAGCGAATTGAGCGAATTTGCGGGAAGAAATAGCCTTTAGATGCATTGGCGTAAAGGTTGATGTCTTGATCGTCCATTTTATACAGCGCGGCAGCAGAGAAGGCGGCTTCAGTGGTGCTTACTTCACCATAAGTAAATTGACCATTACCAGTCGAATTAACTTGCAGATTGTGTGCTAAAGACTCATCGTCTGACAGTGTGACTGTCTCACGGCCTTCATTTTTGGTGGTGCCTTTGGCGTTTTCAATACGCATACCAATATCAAACGCCCATTGGTCGTTCTCCATTTGGTCGGTAATGTAGAAGGCTGCGCGACGAGAGGTCAGTTGTTTGTTAGTGTAACTCGTACCTGGACCTACGACACCATTGCGTGAGTAATGAGTGACCTTTCCATTGCCATCGGTGAAAGATAAATTAACTAAACGGGCATCTTTACCATTGCTAAAGTCGGCGAGATAGCTTGAAAGTACGTTGTAATCCATCTGCTCGGCGTTAATAAAGAACACGCCAATGTTGAGGTTATGGGTAAATGATTCAGTACTGATTTCACCAGCTAAGTTAAATTCAGTGCTAAAAAAATCACCATCGCGCTGACGATCTAACAAACGGTTACCGAATAATAGGTAATTGTCAGGTAATGCATTGCCTGTTTCCGCCCATGTAAATGACGGCGTGCCGTAAGTGTCGGTAAGACTTTGGCCATTAATGTTACGCGCACTATTGGTGACATAGCCTTGCTGAGGCTCAGGTGAATTGGCAATGCCGTCACCATCTAAAAATAGATTAAATTGATGTTCGTAGTCTGCGGCTTTTGCCTTGCCACTAAGCGTCCAATTTTCTGTTAGTTCGTTTGAGAACTCGATGGCGATTGAGCCACCCACTGTTGAAACACCATCTCTAATTGGTGATTGATATTGACCGTCAGCTGTAGGGAATGAGAGCTCAGCAGCGGCGACAGATTGCCCTACATAGACAGTGTTACCGTCGTTGCCTTTCAGACGATTACGACTAGCGCCATCGAGTGGCAGTGGCAAGAAAAATTGGACATTGTCATTAATCATTTGGCCGTAAACAGTAAAGAAGCCATTGTCTGTTTCTTTGTGAATGTTACCGCGTAATTGATATCCTTTAGTTGGCAGTCCGGTATCTAGCGGGCCTTCATCGTAACGGTAGTAACCTGACATGGCGTAGTATAAGTTGTCATCGCTTGAAATTGCGCCGCCGTTAAAAAAATCAGTACGTAGTCGTCCATCTTCAGCGAGTTCTAACTGAATCGTTGTTTCCGGCGTATCACTACCTTTCTTAGAGATGTAGTTAATAATGCCTGCAACTGAGCCTGGGCCAAACAGGTTAGAGACACCGCCACCAACAAATTCCACACGCTCGATGCCGATATCTGGACGATAGTAAACATCTTGTGCTGACGAGGTCATGCCCGATTGGAACGCTGGCATGCCATCATAGTTAAGTGGGGTAAATTGAAACTGGCCACCGGAAGGTAAACCGCGAACAAAGGCGTTAGTGGCAACTTCACCACCGCCGCCTTCTACTTTGATGCCTGGTACTGACAATAAGATGTCCGCTTGGCTGGTAAAGCCCGTTCGCGCGATTTCTTCGTTGTTAAACCAAGTTGTTTTCGCTGGCGTATCAGCTTCAGAACGCAAAACGCTCGAACCTGTTACTAAGATAACTTCAGGTGCTTTCTCTTTTTTTGGCGCTTCTTTTTCCTCTGCTGCAAATGCCGCAGTTGATGATGACGCCAAGACTAGAGATAGCACTTGCCAGACCTTACTGTATTTCATAAACCCCACCTTTTTATTTGATTATTATACTATTTATATATTTTTGTGATGTATGAAGCTCAAGTGAAACCCTGCTATCTATCTTTCAACAAATACAGGTTATATAACACGTGGTTTTTGTATGTTATTCACTCAAGTTACGTAAGCAGTAAAACATAGCTCAAAAGATAAAACAACTCATTTTGGGTTTAAAAGTTCTTTCATTTAAGTTTTTATAGTGATTTAATACTCAAAACGAGTTAATTGACCTTTACAAAAAAGAGAAAATAATATGGCAAACCGAGAGTCACTTATTGAACAAGCAAAAGACATACTGCGCAAAAATGATATGGGGGGATATACAATTCCAACTCATGGCTTATATCCGTTTCAGTGGAATTGGGACGCGGCAATTACCGCATTGGGCTGGATGAAGATCGACGAGTCGCGTGCGTGGTTAGAGATAGAAAAGTTACTTGAAGGGCAGTGGGACAACGGCATGATCCCGCATATTATTTTCCATGAAGAAGTCGATAGTTATTTTCCAGGTGCTGATGTTTGGGGGACAGCTCAAAAACCTGCAACGACATCCATTTCACAGCCGCCTGTGTTAGCGAGTGTGGTGAAAATTATGCTAGAAGTAGCAAATGATCGCGAGCTTGCCAAAGTTAAAATTGATGCAATGTTAGATAAGCTAGTTGCTTATCATCAGTGGTGGTATAACGAGCGCGATCCGCGTAAAACGGGGCTTGTGGTTAGCTATCATCCATGGGAGTCTGGCATGGATAACAGTCCAGCGTGGGATGAAAGTCTGGCTGCTGTGCCGCCGGTTACTTGGCAGTATAAGCGTAAGGATTTAGAGCACGTTGATGCCGCTGAAAGGCCACATGCAGCCGAATATGATCGTTATCTTTATTTGGTGGATTTCTACAAGCAGCACAATTTTGATAGTGAACAAATTTTTCAGCACTGCCCATACAAAATGTACGATGTAGGCATTATTTCGATATTGCACAAAGCCACCAAAGATTTACTGGCTATTTGCGATGAATATGGCACTGAACAATCTGCCATTGATGACTTAGCATCGCGTCATTTGTTAACACAGCAAGCCATTTCGTCACTTTGGGATGAGGAAACTCAAAGCTTTTACAATAAAAATGCTATTACTGATGAATTTGTAAAAGTCATGACAACGGGCACTATGATGGCTTTATATGGTGAGTTGGCTAGCGAAGCGCAAGCGGCGTCTTTGCTGACTATCTCTCGTCAATGGCTAAGTGCCGTTGACTACGGAATGGCTTCAACAATTCCTACCTCAGATAAATATGAGCCGCAACGTTACTGGCGCGGGCCAGTATGGCTACATATCAATTGGTTGATCGCTAATGGCATGCAACATTATGGATTTGCTGAGGAAGCCGAGCAAATAAAGGCATCGACTCAAGCGCTAGTCGAGCAAACAGGGTATTTTGAATACTTTAATTGTGAAACGGGTGCAGGCTGTGGTGGCGATGCGTTTTCTTGGACGGCAGCAATCGCACTACATTGGTGCTTATAACAAAGAGCTAGGAGTAGGGTAATGAGCACTGTCGTTTGTTTTGGTGAGGCATTAATTGATTTTATTGCTATCAATAGCGTCGATGAAGAGACGCTTTCCCTCAATGAGTATCGGCAATATCCCGGTGGCGCTCCGGCAAATGTTGCTGTTGCGATTGCAAAGCTTGGCGGCAACGCCTCATTTGCTGGGCAGATAGGCAGCGATAACTTTGGCGATTTTTTGGTAAGTGCTTTGAGTCAATATCAGGTAAATACGCAATTTATTCTTCGCCACCCTACTGCAAAAACAGCATTGGCATTTGTCTCTCTTGACGATGACGGAGAGCGCAGCTTTTCATTCTATCGCGATAACACCGCCGATTTAGTGATGATTCCACCGCAAATCAGTAGTAGCTGGTTTGATGCTGGAGATATCGCGCATTTTTGTAGCAATACGTTAACGGATAAAGGTATTTGCGAAACGACTCAACGTTTCATTGACACAGCTCGCAGCCAAGATGCGTTAGTGAGTTTTGATGTAAATTTACGTCACAACTTGTGGCGCCATGGTCATGCCAACATAGAAACGGTTAATGAGTTTACTCGCCAGAGCGACTTGCTGAAATTCTCGCGCGATGAACTGGAATATCTAGCACAGGGTGATGTCGAGCAATATATACAGTCGCTCATCTATAATGGTGTATTACTTATTCTGGTGACCAATGGTGCAGGTGAGATTGCGTTTTATGGCGATGGTTACCAAGGGACGTTACCAACGCCTAAAGTGGATGCGTTGGACACCACTGCTGCAGGAGATGCCTTTATTGGCGGCTTTTTGTGCGCATTGAGTCAGCAACAAAATCCTGTTGAGTTTTTAGAGCATGGTGAGCAGTTGTCGGCAGTCATTGATTATGCGGCGCGTTGTGGCGCTCATGCTGTGAGTCGTTATGGCGCATTTCCAGCGTTACCGAGTGTCAGTGATATTGGTCCCTTGTCGATGTGATGTCGATGTTAATTAGAGTTGAATAACATTATGAATTTTCATGATAAATCATTTTTACGCGATCATTGTCGTTCAATTATGGCGTTTTACGATAAACGAATTGTCGACAAATCTGGTGGTTATTTTCAAAACTTTCTCGATGACGGGCAAGTATTTGCTCCTAACGTCCGCCACCTAGTTAGTAGCACTCGAATCGTTGTAAATTATGCGGTTGCGTCAGATATGTTAGCGCGTCCTGACTATAAAGCGATTGCTAAACACGGTTTGGACTATATTGAACAAGTTCATTGGCAAAGTGATAGTGAGTGCTATGCGTGGACCCTTGATAACCATCTTCCAATCGATATGACCCAACAGGCTTATGGTTATGCTTTTGTATTGCTCGCCTATGCAAATTGCATTAAACATCGAATTATTGACACAAAGGAGCAACTGTATCGAGTTTTCGAATTGTTAGAAGTACGATTTTGGCAAAAAGAACACGGTTTGTACGCGGATGAAATAACTGTAGATGGTGCACTAAGCAACTATCGTGGCCAAAACGCTAATATGCATTTATGCGAGGCGCTCATTGCTGCCTATGAGGCAACTGAAGATAACGTGTTTCTTGAGCGGGCATTGTTGGTTGCGGAAAATATCACACAGCGCCAAGCAAATCTTTCTGACGGACTGGTTTGGGAGCATTATACGCAAGATTTTGAAATAGACTGGCAATACAATAAAGATGATCCCAAAAACCTTTATCGACCTTGGGGATTTCAGCCTGGTCATCAAACAGAATGGTCTAAACTGTTACTGATATTAAATCGATATCAGCCTAAACAATGGTTGGTGGATAAAGCTGCGCAGTTATTCGAATATGCCTATCAAACAGCGTGGGATCAACAGTGCGGTGGTCTCGTCTATGGTTTCGATGTCGATGGGGTTTGGTGTGATGACGACAAATATTTCTGGGTTCAAGCCGAAAGCTTTGCAGCGGCAGCCTTACTTTATCAACAAACTGGACAGGCTAAGTTTCTTGATAGTTACCAAGCGTTGTGGCAATACAGTTGGCAGCACCTGATAGATCACAAGCATGGTGCTTGGTTTAGAGTGGTAACTAGAGACAATAGGGCTTATAGTAACGAAAAATCCAGCGCTGGTGCTAAATGTGACTATCATACGCTTGGTGCATGTTTTGAAGTATTAAGAGCGCTTTAAATAGAAAGCAATAGCCTACGGGCTATTGCTTTTACACTGCATAATTAAAAGTTAACTATATTTGGTTATGAGTAATCTACGCCCATCACGACACGCTTTTTTTGCGGATTGTAGAAATAGATTAAATCAGCGCTACTTTCGGCATAATTCATACATTGAACATGAGCAATGTAATGATATATATCACAGCCAACTTTCATAATAATGGCTCGTTTTAATATGGCTTGTGACTCTTCACTTTCTTCGTCTTCTGATGCGTCATAGAGTGCATCTGATTCCTCTTCGTTTTCCCACAAATAGGCATCCCAGTTCCAACCCGTTGGCGCTTGACCGCCAATGTTGACTAAGCCACTCTTTCGAGATTCATCAGGTTCATCATTTGGATGGTATTGAATAAAACCATGCTCGTTGTGAAACGCCTTTACATCGTCGTAACGTGCTTGTTCATCTTCAAAATCAAATTCCCATTCATCGAGATCGTCGACATCTAATTGCCACTGGCCATCAATGAGCGCGTAAGTTATATATTCTTGCTCTGCTAACCATTCACTTGGTGGATACCCTAGAAATACGTCATCTGCACAATCTTTTACGATATCTTTAACGTTTAGCTTGCCAATAGCAAAAAACTGCTCGTTGTTAAATTTGACTTCCTCGTGATTAGGAAACGCCTGAAATTGTGTATTATTTCGATATAGTTTTGTTTCGGGGTGAATGAAATTTTGATCACTAAGATGGAGCATGTTTAAGTCCTTTTATAATTAATAGAGTAAAGAGTGTAGACCATCTATTGATATTGACGACGAAAACTCAGTATTAACTTAGCTGCGCCAACAGATTAATGCCTTCTTTATTAAGCATATCGATTAGCGTAATCAGTGGCAGGCCAATAAGTGTGTTGGGATCTTTACCTTCTAAGCGCTCGAATAAGGCGATGCCTAGTCCTTCACTTTTAAAGCTGCCCGCACAGCTATATGGTTGTTCTGTTTCTAAATAGCCTGTGATCATTTCGTCAGTTAGCTGGCGAAAGTGAACGTGAAATGGTTCAACCACGACTTGATGTGTCTTAGTGCCACTATTATACAAGCACAATCCAGTATAAAAGGTGATTGTTTGGCCACTGGCGCGTTTAAGCTGGGCAAAAGCGTTTTCAAAATTATGCGGTTTGCCTACAATTTCACCGTTTACCACCGCAACTTGATCGCCGCCGATGATCAAATGATCGTTAAATTGATCCTCGCACGCTTTGGCCTTAGCAAGCGCCAAACGCTGTACTAGCGCGGTTGCTGTCTCATTTGCTAGTGGCGTTTCGTCAACATTAGGCTTGGCGCATTCAAAATCTACATGGATTTTTTGGAGAATTTGCTGACGAAAAGGTGAGGTTGATGCTAGAATCAGCGGTCGGTTTTGGGGCTTATACATAGGCTTGTAGTCGTTGATTTTGTAACCGTTTTTCGGTCTGATGGCTTAATTTTCGTTAAGTTTATCATGAGATGAAAAAAAACCACTAGATTTGAGGATTTTCCTTTGACTAGTGGCGTTGTGATCTATAAGATGCGCGACCATGCAACTAGTAAAGATACCTTTGACGCTTGATCCAATCAAAGCGGCTAAAATGCGCTCGACCTACGAAGGTAGAATCGATAACGCTCAATTGTCGAGATTGTTGGATGCGTCCGCCGGATTCTGTAGCGACATACAGGTACAGTTTTCTTGTGATACTGACGAACAGGGCACTGTGATCGTAACCGGTCACGCGCAAGGCGAAGTCTCCCTGACTTGTCAGCGTTGTATGCATGAATATAAGCAGAGTATTTCTGTGGAATTCTGTTATTCACCTTTGACTGAGAAGTTCAAGGAGGATGACATACCGGACATTTACGACCCAGTCGATGTGGACGAGAATGGACATATTGCAATCGCTGAACTTATCGAAGATGAGTTTATCGTTTCAATTCCATTTTTCCCGATGCACGATGTGGAAGATTGTTCAGTTGAACAAGATTACACATTGGGTGAAATCGACGAAAGTGTTGAGGAACGTCCAAACCCGTTCGCGGTGTTACAAAAATTAAAGAAATAGGGTTTTTTTAGGAGACCATCATGGCTGTTCAAAAAAGTAAAAAATCACGTTCAAGACGTGGCATGCGTCGTTCACACGATGCGCTAACTGGCGTTCAACTAAGTGTTGATGAGACAACTGGTGAAACTCACCGTCGTCATCACATCACTGCTGACGGTTACTACCGTGGCAAAAAAGTAATCGAGCTATAATAGGCGATTACTTTGAGTGATCTAACCCTTGCGTTAGATGCCATGGGGGGCGACTTTGGCCCCCAAGTGACAGTGCCTGCATCGCTGCAGGCACTGGAACGCTTTCCCTTCTTAAGACTTTCCATATTCGGCGACCAAAACGCCATTAAGCAATATATTCCTGCTGACTTTCCCCATAGTAATCGCTTGCACATTGAACATTGCAGTCAAATTGTCACTATGAACGACCGACCGTTAACGGCTATTCGCAATCGTCGTGAATCGTCTATGCGTAAAGCAATCGACATGGTGCAAGAAGGTCGAGCTAGTGCCTGTGTCAGCGCAGGTAACACTGGGGTTTTAATGGCCATGGCCAAGTTAGTGTTAAAGACCCTGCCGGGTATTGACAGACCAGCGCTCATTTCAACCTTGCCAACACTGCAAAATAAGCCTGTGTATATGCTCGATCTCGGTGCTAATGTTAGCTGTGATTCCGACACCTTATTGCAGTTTGCTGTGATGGGCTCAGTGGTTGCGCAGAAAATTAATGATATTAATAAGCCGCGTATCTCTTTGTTAAACGTTGGTGAAGAGGCCATCAAGGGTAACGATGTCGTTAAACAGACAGCGGAGTTACTCAAGGAAACCTGTCAGCTTAATTACATTGGTTATATAGAAGGGCATCAGATATTTGAGGGCAATACTGACGTTATAGTCTGTGACGGTTTTGTAGGCAACATCAGCCTAAAGACCACAGAGGGAGTTGCAAATTTATTGTTTGAGCATCTAAAACAAGCGGCGAATTCGAGTTTGTTAATGCGATTTTTGTCGTTTATCTCCACACCTTTTCTTAAAAATGTCCTCTGTAAGGTGAAACCCGACCAGTACAACGGTGCAAGTCTGCTAGGATTGCGCGGTATAGTAATCAAGAGTCATGGCAACGCCGATCAACAAGCATTTTTTAATGCCATTAAACAAGCAATTAGCGAAGTTGAACAGCGTGTTCCTGACAGAATTCAAGACAGCTTAGAATCTATATTATTAGAAAAAATCTGTTAGCTTCGAACTGTCTTCACAAGAGCTTTCATCATGTATTCAAAAATTTTAGGGACCGGTAGCTATCTGCCGACACAAGTACGTAGTAATAGCGATCTTGAAAAGATGGTTGATACGAGCGATGAGTGGATCACTGCCCGTACCGGCATCAGCGAACGTCGTATTTCAGACGCGTCTGAATCAGTAGTTACCATGGCGCATCAAGCAGCGAAAAACGCGTTAGACATGGCGGGTTTGACTGCAAATGACATCGACATGATTGTCTTTGGTACCACAAGTGGTGAAAACGCCTTCCCAGCGGCAGCTTGTCAGCTGCAAGAATTATTAGGTATTGAAGCGCCAATCCCTGCATTTGATGTGGCGGCAGCCTGTTCTGGCTTTATCTTTTCAATGAGTGTTGCTGATCAATACATAAAATCTGGCAATGCTAAAAATATTCTCGTCATTGGCGCCGATGTATTATCGCGTTTATGTCATCCAGAAGATCGTTCGACGATCATTTTATTTGGTGACGGTGCTGGCGCGGCAGTACTAGGTGCAAGCGAAGAGCAGGGCATCCTATCGACTCATATTCGCAGTGCGGGTAAACACGGTGATTTATTGAAATCACGTGCGGTACCTCGCAACCCAAATCCCGAAGATCCAATTGAAGGTTACATCGAAATGAAAGGCAACGAAGTCTTCAAATTCGCGGTAACTCAACTAAGCAATGTGGTAAGTGAAACACTAGAAGCCAACAACTTAGAAAAATCAGATATCGATTGGTTAGTTCCACACCAAGCAAACTACCGCATCATTAGTGCAACGGCGAAGAAATTGTCGATGCCAATGGAGCAAGTTGTACTAACGCTTGCTAAACACGGTAACACTTCTGCGGCGTCTGTGCCTATTGCACTTGATGAGGCAGTGCGCGATGGTCGTATCGAACGCGGTCAGCTATTGCTACTTGAAGCATTTGGTGCTGGTTTCTCGTGGGGCTCTGCCTTAGTTCGCTACTAATTGTCATCTAATACACAAATAATAATAGGTGCGCTGCGGCGCGCTTATTGATTTAACAGTAAAAATTTACAAAGGATAATTATCATGTCAAAAACGGCGATAGTATTCCCAGGCCAAGGCTCACAAGCCTTAGGTATGCTTAGCGATATTGCGAGCGAGCACGCTATTGTTACAGAGACTTTTGCACAAGCGTCAGAAGTTCTTGGCTATGACTTATGGGCACTCGTTCAAGATGGTCCAGTTGAAGATTTAAATCGTACCGATCGCACACAGCCTGCATTATTAGCAGCAAGTGTTGCAATCTGGCGTGTTTGGAATGAGCAAGGCGGCGCGCAACCAGATTTTCTAGCGGGCCACAGCCTAGGTGAATACTCAGCATTGGTATGTGCCGGTGCAATCGCATTTGAAGATGCGATTAAATTAGTTGAACTACGCGGTCAATACATGCTTGAAGCTGTGCCTGAAGGTACAGGGTCAATGGCTGCAATCATTGGCTTAGCTGACGATGCAATTGCTAAAGCCTGTGAAGAAGCAAGCGAAGGTCAAGTTGTTTCACCTGTTAACTTTAACTCACCTGGTCAGGTGGTTATCGCAGGTCACAAAGAAGCGGTTGAGCGTGCATCATCATTATGTAAAGAAGCAGGCGCTAAACGTGCATTGCCACTAGCTGTTTCTGTTCCTTCACATTGTTCATTAATGTCACCAGCTGCGGATAAGTTAGCGGCGCAACTAGATAGCATTGAAATCAATGAGCCAACGTTAAAAGTAGTTAATAACGTTGATGTTGCGATTGAAAACTCGCCTGCTGCCATTAAAGACGCATTAAAACGTCAGTTATTTAGCCCTGTACGTTGGTCTGAAACAGTTCAGTTCTTTGCGGCTAACGACGTAACTACTCAAATTGAAGTTGGTCCGGGCAAAGTATTGTCAGGTCTTGCAAAACGCATTGAAAAAAGCGTTAGTGGCGTAGCAACAACAGATGTTGCCAGCTTAACTGCCGCTTTAGAAAAGTAATTGGAGAAAACCATGAGTTTTGATTTTTCAGGTAAAGTTGTATTAGTCACTGGTGCTAGTCGTGGAATTGGTAAAGAAATTGCGACTATTTTCGCAGCTGGCGGTGCAACTGTTGTTGGAACGGCGACCAGTGAAAACGGCGCGAACAACATCAGCGAATACTTAGGTGATAACGGTAAAGGTTTAGTATTAAACGTTACTGATAATGATTCTATCACTGCGCTATTTGACGCTATCAAAGCTGATTTCGGCGGTGTTGATATCTTAGTTAACAACGCTGGTATCACACGCGACAATCTAATGATGCGTATGAAAGACGAAGAGTGGGATGACATCATTTCTACTAACCTAAATTCAGTATTCAAAATCTCGAAAGCTGTTTTACGTCACATGATGAAAAAGCGCGATGGTCGCATCATCAATATCGGCTCTGTAGTAGGCTCTTCGGGCAACCCAGGTCAAGCGAACTATTGTGCTGCTAAAGCTGGTTTACTTGGTTTTACAAAATCTTTAGCACAAGAAGTTGCATCTCGCGGTATTACAGTAAATACTGTTGCTCCTGGTTTCATCCAAACGGATATGACCGAGGAACTAAACGACGAGCAAAAAGACACTATCTTGTCTAAAGTACCTGCGAATCGTCTAGGGAAACCACAAGAAATTGCCGGCGCAGTTGCTTTCTTAGCATCTGACATGGCTGCTTACATCAATGGTGAAACATTGCATGTAAACGGTGGTATGTACATGGGCTAAATTGATTTAGCTCATTTGATAAAAAAAATAAATTGTTGACAAATGGGGGGAAATTTCGGCGATAATGCTGTTAAATTTCTGGTTTGACCAGCATTTCAGTTATTGATTTGTTTGGTTATTCCTCTAAACTAGCCCCATATTTTATGACTCTGTAAAAACAGGAAAAATTGCCATGAGCATTGAAGAACGCGTAAAGAAAATTGTTGTTGAACAACTAGGTGTTAAAGAAGAAGAAGTAGTTAGCGGTGCATCTTTTGTAGATGACCTAGGTGCTGACTCTCTAGACACTGTTGAGCTAGTAATGGCTCTAGAAGAAGAATTCGACACTGAGATTCCAGACGAAGAAGCTGAAAAAATCACTACAGTTCAAGCTGCTATTGATTACGTAAACAGCGCTCAAGGTTAATTATAACTTTGCATTGAAAAGGCGGCTTTTGCCGCCTTTGTTGTATCTGGTGCAAAATTTTAAATAAGCATGTTTACTGCTATTCGCTGCAAATTAATGAATATCGCGATAGTTTGAAGCAAATAGCAGCAAGAATTCAATAAATTTGGAAGGTATGAAATGACAAAACGTCGTATTGTAGTAACAGGTATGGGGATGGTTTCTCCTGTTGGTAATACTGTTGCAGAAAGCTGGGAAAGTGTTTTAGCAGGTAAAAGCGGTATTGATACTATCACTTCATTCGATACAAGCATTTATACAACGCATTTCGCAGGTGAAGTTAAAGATCTAGACATGGAACCTTACTTGCCGAAAAAAGAAGCGCGTCGTATGGATAAGTTTATCCAATACGGTATGGTTGCTGGCGTTCAAGCCATTGAAGACAGTGGTTTAGAAGTAACAAGCGAAAATGCACCGCGTATCGGTGTCGCTATTGGTTCAGGCATGGGAGGTTTAGGCTTAATTGAATCTACTCACGCACAAATGGCTAAAACGGGCACTAAGAAGATTTCACCATTCTTCGTACCTGGCACCATCATTAACATGATTGCTGGTAACTTATCTATTCGTTACGGTTTCCAAGGACCAAACATTGCCATTACAACCGCTTGTACTACAGGTGTACATAACGTTGGTCACGCGGCGCGTATGATTGCTTACGGTGATGCCGATGTGATGATTGCGGGCGGCGCAGAAGCGGCCACTACTGAACTTGGTTTAGGCGGTTTTGGTGCGGCTAAAGCGTTATCTACTAACAATGAAAACCCACAAGCTGCATCACGTCCATGGGACAAAGATCGCGACGGTTTCGTGATGGGCGAAGGTGCTGGCATCATGGTACTTGAAGAGTACGAACATGCGAAAGCACGTGGCGCAAAAATCTACGCTGAATTATCTGGTTTCGGTATGAGCGGCGATGCTTATCACATGACGTCACCACCAAGTGATGGCTCTGGTGCAGCAGCAGCTATGGTTAATGCCCTTAAAGATGGCGGCGTTGCGCCAGAAGAAGTTGGCTACATTAACGCCCACGGTACTTCAACACCCGCTGGTGACAAGGCCGAAACTGCTGCAGTTAAAGCCGTGTTTGGCGACCATGCTTACAAACTCGCGGTTAGCTCAACTAAATCAATGACTGGTCACCTGTTAGGTGCGGCGGGTTCAGTAGAAGCTATCTTTACCGCGCTAGCTGTTAGCGATCAAGTTATGCCACCAACCATCAATCTAGATAACCCAGATGAAGGTTGTGATTTAGATTACGTGACAGAAGGCGCACGTAAGAAAGAATTAAATCACGTATTGTGTAACTCGTTTGGCTTTGGCGGCACCAACGGCTCGTTGTTGTTTAGTAAAGTTAAGTAAGTTATTTATACTGATTGAAAAAGCCTGCTCGAAGCAGGCTTTTTTATTGGGGTTGCTTTATCGGGGTAGCTTTATTGGAGTGCCGAAATTACTTTCCAGTACACTCCGCCTACTATTAAGACATGTACTAAAGCGCACAGCCAGAATAATGTTTTAAAAGGCTGCTTCTGTGTTTTGTGACGACGCAGGCGCTGAATTAGATAACTGCCTACCCAACCGCCGCAACAGGCTAAAACATAAAATCTTAACTCACTTATTCGAGGTTTATTGTTAATCGCCGCAGATTTGTCTTGCCACGTAAATAACATAGCTAGTGCATTGATAAAAACGCTGTAGCTCATAACGATTTGCTGCCATACATCCGGCAATAGATTAATCATGTAGGCCAGCAGCGCGATGTAGCTAATACTCACTAACAGTGTGAGATGTCTTAATGAGGATGCTGAAGGATTGTTAGGCTTCAATGGCTATCGCCCGCCAAAACAACTCAAAGGCGCTGTTTGTATAATCTTGATTATTAATTAGCGCAGGATTGTTAATAAAGAACAAGCCACTGGCGAGGATTTGTGATTGGCAGTGATCTAATAATAAATCCAGCGGAAAATCTACCACTAGCCCCTGTGATTGGCCTACTGTGAGCATGGTTTCTAAAATCGATAACTCATTTTTCATGGCATCAATTCGCATTGCTTGCGGCAGGGCATTTTCGATAGCCACTTGTTGAAAATACATAAACTGCTTTGGGTTATTTATTGCCCAATCGAGACTAATTTGCCACAGCGTTTGCACTTGCTGTTTTAATGGTGCGGCGACTAACGTGTCGTCAACCACTAGCGTCGCAGCTAATTGTTGTTTGCACGATACGTACAAGGCGGCAACTAATGCTTGCTTGTTTTCGAAATGATGAAATAAGGTACCGTTAGCGACACCAGCGTGCTTGGCTATTGAGGCAGTAGATGTGCTGTGAATACCTTGCTCGCTAAACAGCGACAGCGCGCTGTTTAGCAGTAAATCCCGTTTTGTTAACTTCATTAACGTACAAATAGTTTAACCATTAAGTTTTGGATCCAAGTGCCATAAGGTGGAAATACCAGTTTGCCAGTATTGAGCTTGCCACGTGACAGCACGGTTTTTGCTTTCGAGAATGTTAAGAAGCCCTCGCGGCCGTGGTAGTGTCCCATACCTGATTGACCCACGCCACCAAAAGGCGCGTCATCCGCAGCAACATGCATAATGGTGTCGTTAATACATACGCCACCACTTTGGGTGTGATCGAGTAAATAGCGCTGAGTACTTTTATCAAAACTCATGATGTAAAGCGCCAATGGGTGGGGGCGCGCTGCAATGTAATCGACAGTGTCAGATAATTTTTCATAGGGCAGAATTGGCAAAATCGGGCCAAAGATCTCTTGTTGCATTAACAGCATATCTTCATTGACGTTAGTGACCAGTTGCGTCGCTAAGTTACGACTGTCGTGATCAATCTCAAGGTCATCGGCAGCAGTAATTGTTGCACCTTTGGCCTTTGCATCATCTAACCAAGAAAGTAAGCGTTGGTGCTGTGCGTCATTAATAATATTGGTGTAATCGCTACGCTCTTTTTGATCACCATACATTGCCACGAATTGGCGCTGATATTCGGCGACAAATTCGTCAATTTTATCTTTGGGGCAGAACACATAATCTGGTGCGATACAAATTTGTCCGGCGTTTAAACACTTACCAAAGATTAGACGTTCTACCGCGGTGGCTATTGGCATATCTGGCGCGATAATCGCTGGTGATTTACCGCCTAATTCTAAAGTCACTGGTGTTAAATTATCAGCAGCGGCGCGCATAACATGACGACCAACTGTTGTTGAGCCAGTAAAAATTAAATGGTCAAAAGGAAGCGATGAAAAAGCTGCTGCAACATCCGCTTCGCCTTCAACGACAGCAACTTGCTCATCATTAAATACACTCGCTAGCATAGTGCGAATGGCCTTGTTGGTATGCGGCGTAAACTCTGAGAGTTTTAGCATAGCGCGGTTGCCCGCTGCTAGTGCAGTAATCAAGGGCCCAATCGACAGCATTACTGGAAAATTCCACGGCACAACGATACCAACCACACCTAACGGCTGATATTCAACTCGCACTGTCGCAGGAGCAAGTAGGAGACCTGCATGACGACGGCTTGGCTTCATCCATTTCTTAAGGCGTTTAATGGTGTAATTGATGTTCATGACACAAGGCAAAATATCACCAATTAACGAGTCATTATGCGGGCGCTGACCATAGTCTTTCGCCATCGCCGCAATCAACTCTTCTTGATGGGATAACAGTGCTTGTTTGAGATTTTTAAGCCAGCAAATTCGCTCTTTAGCATCTGATACTGGCGCATTTATGAAAGCCTGTTTTTGCGATGTTAACTGTGCTTGTAACGTTTGCGGTGTGGCGCTGGGCATCCTTGATGATGTTACAGTGTTCATAAAATAACTCAAATTGACTGATTAGTCGGTCTATTAAACACCCGTTTTTATAGTTTGACAAGTATCTTGTTCTAGTTGATGAGGATTAGTGTGATAGGTCGTAAATAACTAAAGAGCGCCTATTGGCGCTCTTTAATTCACGGTTTGACAACTTCTTGAGAATATTGAGGAACTAGATAACTCACAATCTGCGAGGCTGGTTGTGGCTTTTCAAAGAAATAGCCTTGACCAAACTTACATCCCAATTGCTCTAACAAGGCTTGCTGCTCATGATGCTCAATACCTTCGGCAAGAATATCTAATCCAAGCACGCCGCCTAATTCAATAATATGGCGAATAAATTCTTGGTCGGTGGTGGTGTGACACAAGGTATCTATCAGGCTCTTATCGAGTTTGAGTTTGTCGATAACGCTATGGAGACGGCGAATTAGGCTAAGCGATGAATAGCCAACGCCAAAATCGTCGATCGCAATGTGAATACCTAGCTGTTTTACTTGGCGCACGTTGTCGATCAAGTTATTGATGTTGTTGATACTGGTGGTTTCAGTGATTTCTATCTCTATCAAATTTGCTGGGCAATTTGTCTCATTCAGAACGTCTGTTACTCGTTTGACAAAGGTGGCCATTTCTAGTGTTTTAAAGGAGATATTGACAGATACACGTGGCACATTAAAACCATCGTCGAGCCAATTTTTTACCTGACGACATACCTGATGAAGAACATGAAGATCAAATTCGAAATGTAGGCCGATATCTTCGGCAATGGCGGCGAAGAAAGCAGGTGATACATTGCCTAATTCGTGATGATACCAACGTGAAAGAGCCTCTAACCCCATCAGCTTTTTAGAGGATAGACAATATTGTGGTTGATAGTGCTGAGTGATAGTGCAGTCGTTAATTGCCTGCGGAAAGTCATCGATAATTAATTTGCGCATGAGTAGCTTATCGGTGAGTTCGCTAGTAGCAAAGATGAATTTGGAGTAGCTGTATTTCGCCGCTTGGTGCATTGCGGTTTCAGTAGCAATTTCCATGGCAAAGTAGCTTGAATAATTAGCACTTAATTCACTAACACCAATACTAAAACTCTTGTGTACTTTTACGTTGTCAGATAACTGCAAAGGCTTGTCTGTAATCGCGCATATAGCGTGGCACTTTTCACTAACAAGCGCTTCAAATTGGGCGAAGGGAAGCTGCTGATAATCCTCAATCAAGATGCCGAATTTGGCGTTAGAAAATCGGACAACTAAATACTCTTTCCCGAGCAGCGCGACAAGTTTATTGCCTAGGACTTCTAAATATTCATCACCGACGCTATAACCTTGGCGAAAGTTTAACGTTGAGAAGTTATCGACTCTAAAAATTATCACGGCTAGTTGTGGCGCCTTTTTAGCCGGTAAGGTGAGTAGATAATTGGCACGGCTGCTAATTGCCCAGCCATTGGGAAGTCCCGTTACACTATCGAGGGATTTGTCTTCGATAACGCGGAAAAAGATATCGTAACATTGTGAATCATCGGACGATGGTCGGCACACCACATCAACAGGGAGTTCGTAATGATGGCGGTTTTTAAGTTGAGCGCGGTGAGCTTGATTCGGCTGTTCAATCAGAAAAGCGATTGATTGGCCGCCATCAAGCGTTAGCAAGTCTTTTAATTGATAACCATTTAACGTTTTAGCATTAAAGCCAAATCGCTCACTAAATACGGCATTACATCCTTTTAACGCCCCATTTTTTACCGTGATTGACGGTAATAAAATCTGTTCAACGTTATTCATTGTTGGGGTCGCTAGCATCAAAAATTAGATGGCTGCAGTTTTCACGATACGACTTTGAGATAGCTGCTCTTAATTCCAATGCTTTTATTATAGTTTTTGTTTAGCTTGGATGCTCTCAATAATACCTTTCTATTGCTTGTATGCCAATTGATCGCGGTTTGATTGCTGAGATTTCAGACTTTAGTAGTATGAGGAAATGTTCGTTTTGTGATGCGATTAGCAGAGAACTGTTTACTAAAATTAATAAAAAACGCATCTTGTGATGCGTTTTTATCGTTGCTCATTTAGCGATTATTAGATTCTTCTAATAATATTGGGCTATGACTGTTATTCAGGCTGCATTCGCTGACTAACGCGCTCTAATTTTGCGACGTTAATGCGTGAATCGCTCTTTAAGGCGTTCAAAATTGCAGTGAGTTCTTTGCCTTCTGGTGCTAATACAATCGCCTTGTTGCTGACAGTGTATTTTACGGTAAGACCGTGTGCTTGAGCTGCTTGTTTAAGTTCCGCGCTATTTTTTCCAGAAATTAGAAAACTGCCACTTACTCGTTCAACGTAAGAGAGTTTGCCTTTTTTAACCATATCTCCAGCGAAGAGCCCTTGTGAGGCTTTAAGCGAACGTGTAGCAATTTGCGCATCATTAACTAGTTGGCTATGGGATAGCTTTTGATAACTCACGCCGTCTATTTCCACAGTGCCGACAACAAACATTTGTGCTTGATCTTTCAACGGCGGTAAATCAAAGTCAGCTGCTAATGCTGTCGCTGAAAGCATTGTACTAGCAATTAATAGGCTTAATTTTTTCATGATTATTTTCCTTGATGACCGAAGAAACGAATTGACCAACCAGTTAACACACCTTCTTCAGCATTATTATCTGGCGAAATAGTAGTGCGAGAGAAATCTCGTCTATCATATAAAATCCAATCACCATCGCCTTCACCGCCAGTATCAACGACGCGAAGTTTCCACTTACCTCGGGCTTTTTCGCCATAGAAATTGGTAGAAAGCATTAGCTGATCGCGTAGGCCCGGATCTGGCTCTGCAACTGCATTTTGTCCTAAGAATGCACCAGAGCGAGGAGTCATTAATACACTGCGAGTGCCAGATGGTGAAATTAACTCAATTGATAAGTCACTTAATCGTGCGTGCTCGATGTCGAGTTTGACCTGTACCCCTTCAATGATGAAGTTTTCTGGCATGTCAGCTTTATAAACAGATTCAGCGCCCGTCGCCGATGCATCTGGAATAAAATCATGTGTATTACGGATCATCCAAGGTGAAATTTTTAGCTTCGGCAGCTTTTTATAAGCTTTTTTGCCTTTTTTCGATGCCATTTTTACCGCTTTAGTGATGTTTGGCATACCAAACCCATAGAAGGTGTGATATTTCATGCCTGCGGCATTTTTCTGCCAACCGTCAACCGCTGGATATTCAACTGGATTACCATCTGCATCGTTAAAACGCAGTGTTACACCAGGATGCTTTTTGTCTACTTGGGTCGCAGTCTTTGCCAAGATGTGTTTAGCATCACGTGCTGTGATGTTCTTGTTGGCTGACATAACTGCTGCAATGGCACCAGATAGGCTTGGAGCAGCAGATGAAGTACCATTCATGACACTGGTGTAGTTACAGTTTGGATCGATGTCTGTACCGCCATGTAGGGTGTTAGTCGCCTCTTCATCAGTGTTATTAAACCCTTCCGCACAGCCCATCAAATCGGTTGTAACCATTGCAGGAGCGTCTTCGCCAAACTCGCCACCTGTAGCCGTCATAAACACGTTTGCACCTACTGACGAGTAGCTTGAAAGTTTACCATTGGCATTAACCGCACTAACGACGATATTCCAGAAGTTAGCATCGTTAATTTCACCATTGGCATTCTCCATCGGTAAGCCTTGATTTCTCACTTCACCATTTTCTGCTGCGGTAAAGTAGTTGCCAGGAAGAATAAAAAACGGGCCATAACCAAAGAAGTTGAAACCATTACCAGCTGATTTTACAAAGGCGGCACCGCGACCTTTGTCATTGTTGATGCTAGCGTCTTTGTAAGTTTCTTCAATCATCGCTAGCTCGAGATCATTTTCAAGATCATAGGCGCGCGGGAAAATGTCTGAACCACCGTAACTTTGGTTAAAAACATTGGTATTCTTGGTGCCTTCACTCTTACCGTGAGAATCTAAAAATGATTGCATACTTTGCTCTTCGAGGAAGTTAAAGCCATTGAGACTGGCTTTAGGAGCAACGCCGCGTATCCCTTCGTTGTTGTAACCAACACCGGCAATGATCCCTGCTACGGCTGTACCATGGCCATTTAAATCGAGGGGATAAAGACCACCATTAACCAGATTTTGTGAGCCAGCAACAACATTGTCACGTAAGTCAATGTGGTCAATCTGTACGCCTGTATCCACTACTGAAACTTGTACGCCTTGGCCTTTGAATCCCTTTTTATGGGCTGTGAGCGCTTTTAAATCTTTACCTTTTACACCGCCTGAGGCAGAAAAAGCTGCTTGGCCTTTGTTCTTTAAATGCCATTGCTGGCCGACTAGGGGATCTTTACCTTTGGCGGCAAGATTGAGTGAAATCGTTAACGGAATTAGCGCTAACGAGGTTTTTAATAATTTGCTAGACATATTATTAATTTCCTTATTGGCACTCAGGCTACTGTCTCTCCCAGTAGTCGGTGCCTCGTTTTTATTTTTAGAGAGAACAAGTTTCATTGTTAAATCCAACTTGTCCTGTTGTTAACAAAATGCATACATAAAATTAAAAAACAAAAAAAGCCCTAGTGTTTATGCATTAAGCATGTAATCACTAAGGCAGTGGTTATTTTTTAAGGAGAATGTATGGCGTCAATAAAGTCATCAGTACTGCTAAAATCTCTGAATTTCGCAATTTCCTTGAATTTCTATGGAATATTGCGCATTGAATTTTGTTAGATCTAAGCGTAGTAGCCAATTTCAGTTTTGCTGATTTTTTTTGCGGAAAAATTGAAGTGATTGCTTTATTCGTATGTTCGATTGTTTGTTAAGCGTTTGTTTGTTTTGTGTTATTGATTTGAGTGGTTAATTAGTAATAAAAAAGGCACTTTGAATTAAAGTGCCTGTTGTGTGATCTGCGTCAAGTTTTACTCGGCGATTACCTTGGCGATAGATTGCGCGAGATATTTAACGTTGTCTTTGCTAATACCCGCGATTGAGATGCGGCTCGAATCAACCATGTAGATACTGTAATCCTTGATCAGTGTTGCAACTTGTTCAGGGGTAATACCGAGAAAAGAGAACATGCCAGACTGCTTAGTGATAAAGCTAAAATCGCGTGTCACACCTTCATCAGCGAGCGCATCGACTAGCATTTGGCGGTTGTTGCTAATGCGCTCACGCATTACGGCGAGTTCATCATGCCATTGGTTAGTTAAGTCATCACTGGCAAGAATAGTGCTTACAATTGCTGCACCGTGCGCAGGTGGCATCGAATAGATACTACGTACTACCGACAATACAACCGAGTAAGCGATATCAGCTGTTGGCGCGTCTTTGGCAATAAGGGTAAAGCCGCCAATTCGCTCGCGGTATAAACCAAAGTTTTTAGAGCAAGAACTACACAATAACAATTCTTCTAGCTCTTGTGCCATCAGGCGTGGACCGAACGCATCTTCATCTAACCCTAAGCCAAAACCTTGATAGGCCATGTCGATAAGCGGGGTAAAACCGTTTTGTTTTGCAAGATGAGTCACTTGACGCCATTGCTCTTGTGATAAGTCCATGCCACTTGGGTTGTGACAACACGCGTGTAGTAATACCACATCGCCAGCAGGAACAGCGGCTAAGGTGGTGAGCATGGCATCAAAGTCGAGTGATTTAGTCTCATAATCGTAATATGGGTAAGACTCAATCGTCAGGCCCGCTGCGCTAAATAGGCCGTTGTGATTTGCCCACGTTGGGTTTGATAACCAAATTTTCGCATTTGGTTTGCAGGCTTTGATAAATTCAGCTGCAACGCGCAGTGAGCCGGTACCACCCGGGGTAGAAATGGTGCGAGCACGGTTATCACTTAGCGCTTGATGATTGCCAAAAATTAATTGCGTCATGTGCTCGTTAAACGCCGCTTCACCGGTTGGGCCGATATAGATTTTTGAGGTTTCAGTCTCAGTGCGCTGGCGCTCGGCAGTTTTTACACAATCGAGGATTGGCGTATGGCCGTTGTCATCTTTAAAAACACCCACACCTAAATCGATTTTATTGGGATTAGTGTCTTCGCCGTAGGCTTTCAATAAGCCTAAAATCGGATCCGCTGGTAGTGGGGATAATTGCTCTAACATGATGATATTCCTATATGACAATGGCACTGTGCCTTTTTATTTGAGCTTAATCTAACGCAGATTGTGACCTGTGAATACTATTAATAAGACTAATTTTGCAAAAAGTTGGTGATGTGCTGTCAACTCTCCCTGTCACGATTAACTGACAATAAAAAACCTCGCGCATTACTGGGCGAGGTTTTTATGTCGATGAAGTTAATACTAGATAGCTTTAACGTCGAAATCCACTAGTGGGCTAACGTCAGCGTCGTAGTCTACGCCGTCAACTTCAAAGCCGAATAACTGTAAGAACTCTTTTTTGTAGCCAGCGTAATCTGTTAAATCGAATAGATTCTCTGTAGTTACTTGTGGCCAGATGTCACGACAGGCTTGCTGTACGTCGTCGCGAAGTTCCCAATCATCTAAACGGAAGCGGTTGCTCTCATCAAGAGTTTGCGCTTGGCCACCGTTGTATAGCTGTGTGCTAAACAGACGGAAAACTTGCTCCATACAGCCTTCGTGAATGCCTTTCTCTTTCATGATCTTAAAGGCCATGGCGATGTATAGTGGCATCACAGGAATTGCAGAGCTCGCTTGTGTTACTACGCTCTTAAGTACGGCAACGTTGGCTTGACCGCCAGTTTGACCTAAACGCTCGTTTAATGCCGCCGCTGCACGATCTAAATCTTCTTTTGCTTTACCTAGCGCGCCATCCCAATAGATTGGCCACGTGATTTCGGTACCGATGTAGCTATAAGCAACGGTTTTACATTCATCACTTAATACGCCTGCGTCAGCTAGCGTATTTACCCATAGCTCCCAATCTTGGCCGCCCATTACGGTGATAGTATCTTCGATTTCTTGCTCAGTTGCTGGCTCAACAGAGGCTTCGATAATAGTGTCTTTATTAGTATCGATAGCTGTTGAGGTGTAAGTCTCACCAATTGGTTTTAGACAAGAGCGGATCACTTCACCGCTATCTGGCAGTTTACGAACTGGCGCAGCAAGTGAGTAAACGATTAAATCGATTTGACCTAAGTCTTCTTTAATCGTATCGATAACTTTTTGCTTCGCTTCGTGTGAGAATGCATCACCGTTAAAGCTTTTTGCGTAAAGACCGGCGTCTGTCGCTGCTTTGTCGAAAGCAGCTGCGTTGTAGTAGCCTGCACTACCTGGTTTCTTTTCTGTCGGCTCTTTCTCAAAGAAAACACCAATGGTGTTAGCGCCGCCACCAAAGGCTGCACTGATACGAGAAGGCATGCCGTAACCACTTGACGAACCGATAACTAATACATTCTTTGGCGCGCCTTCTAATTTTGGCTGCGCTTTAGTGTATTCGATTTGTTTTAAGATGTTAGCTTCACAACCCGTTGGGTGAGTGGTTGTACAGATGAAACCACGAATTTTAGGCTTAATAATCATTTATTTAACTCTTTTGTGTTCAATCTAAGTTGAAGTGGGTTTTCGAAATTGTCGCTACTATACAACATTTTAAAGCCGCCGCTGCTCTGATTAGTTAAATTGTTTGTAAATCAATGTTATTAGCGGGTAGAATTCGGCGAGATATTATTAAAAAGAGAAGCGTTATGTCGTTTTTGAAAGTCGTTAAAGCAACCTCATTATTAGTGTTGTTATCAGGTGCTATTGCTTGTTCGCCTTCAGCTAAAGAAGCAGGACAAGAAAAAGCTCATAGTTTTAAACTGGGTAAAGATTATGAGTTAGTTCGTGATACGCCGTCGGCGAAACCACAAATCATTGAACATTTTTCACTGTATTGTGGCCATTGTTACAACACTGAGCCCTTAATTAAATCGATGAAAAAATCATTAGCCAAAGACGTTGATTTTAAGCGCTCTCACGTGATTTTCCTACCACAGCAGCGCCCTGAGTGGGGCAAAGCGATGACCTTTGGGGTAGCGGCTGCTCAAGAGTTAAATGTTGAAGAAGGCTTTGTTGAGGCGGTGTTCGATAGTCACTTCAAACAAAAGAAATATTTAGGAGATTACAGTCACCTTGTTGAATTATTTAGTGGTTTAGGTGTTGATGCCGCTAAATTCAAAGAGACAATGAATAGCGAAGCAACCTTAGAGCGTGTGCGTGAAATGGTTAACAAGGCAAATAGCGATAAAGTGCGCTTTACGCCGGATTTAATCGTTAACGATAAATATCGTGTAATGATTAACTACATTCCAGTCGGGGCTGAGGCAAACGAAGTTACGCCAGAACAACAATTAGACAACTTAATTGAGTACTTACTAACAAATCCGTAGTAAGAAAATCTAAAAGAAAAGGGCGTTTTGAAAAATTTCAAACGCCCTTTTTTATTGTTGGTTTAACCGTTAAACGAGAGATGTCTTTGGTGTATTAGCAAAGTTTTTCTCTAAAATCCATTGCTGCAAACTTTCCGCGCCTTGCGGTTTTGAGAAGAAATAGCCTTGCAGATAATTTACATTATTTTCAATCAGGAATTTGCGCTGATCGTCAGTTTCAACACCTTCGGCCGTGACTTCTAAATTAAGACTGTGCGCGAGGTGAATAGTCGCTTTTACGATGGACTCGTCACCGGGATCTTCACCAATGCCGTTCACAAAGTACTGGTCAACTTTTAGCGTGTTAAGCGGCAACTTAGACAAGTAGGTGAGGGAGCTATAGCCAGTGCCGAAATCGTCAATCGCGACTTTCACCCCAAGCTCACGCAACTGAGATAACACGATAATCGCATGTTCAACATCATTCATCATGGTGTATTCGGTTATTTCAACTTCTAAACATTCCGGCGCTAAGCCTGTTGTGTCTAATACTTCTTTAATAGTGTTAACTAGAGATTTTTCGCTTAATTGTCTAACCGATACGTTAACAGCTACTGTGGTATTTGGCGCAACGACGCCTTCGTCGATCCAGCGTTTGTTTTGCTCACAGGCCATCTCAAGCATTTGCTTACCAAGTTCGACAACTAGTCCTGTTTCTTCCACCAGTTCAATAAAATCGCCTGGGAACACTAGGCCACGGGTTGGATGTTGCCAACGAACTAGTGCTTCGTAGCCAGTTAAGTCGCCATTGGCGGCTATTTTCGGTTGATAATGACTAATGAACTGACGTTCTTTGAGCGCGACAATAAGCTCTTTTTCAAGTGTGTCTTTGGCTAATACACGTTCTTGCATCTCACGGGAGAAGAATTGGAAGTTATTTCGACCTTGCCCCTTGGCGTGATACATAGCGGTATCTGCTGATTTAATCAGCTCTTGCATGTCGGTACCACCTTCAGGATACGTACTTATGCCGATACTTGCCCCTACGGTCAGCGTGTAGCTACCAAGTTGGTGCGGTTCTTCGAAAGACTTTAAGATTTTGTTGGCGACGCGGCCAGCATCGTCTGATTTGCGAATTACAGGCAAGATAATACCGAACTCATCTCCACCTAAACGTGCCACCAAATCACCTTGGCGTAAGCACTCTTCGAGGCGCGCCGAGACAGATTGCAATAACTTATCACCAACGTCGTGGCCTAAGGTGTCATTAACGCGCTTAAAGTCGTCCATGTCTAGCATCAACAATGCTAGGTTACCGTCATCGCGCATTCGCTCTTGAATGCTCACGCGCAAAAACTCGTGGAACAGGGCACGGTTAGGTAATTGAGTTAAAGAATCTTCTTGCGCTAAGCGAATAAGTTCGTTTTCTGCCCATTTACGCTCTGTGATGTCTTGGAATGAAAATACACCGCCATCTTGGATATTTTCCGTAAAGCCAGACATTGAAAACTCCACCGGAAAGGTGGTTTTGTCAGGACGTTTGAGCAAATGATCGCTGCTGCGGATCTGCGCGTGGCCACCACTAGCTTTGGTTTGCTCAAAGTCATCCCATTCGATTGGTGGTTGGTTTGGATCAAGATGGAATAAGTCAAACAAGCGCGATTTGGCTATTTGTGGCAATGTCATGCCGAGCAAGCGCAAAGCTGTCGGATTAGCCCAGTCGACAAGTCCTTGACTGTTAAAAGAAATAATACCCTCGATAATACAATCGAGTACGGTTTCATTGTGAGCTGCCATTTGCTGGTTTTTCTTAACAGCTTCTTCTAGCTCAATACGTTGTTTTTCTAGCTCTAAAAATACTTTGACTTTACTAAGTAAAACGCCTGGTGCTATGGGTTTAAATAAGTAGTCAACCGCTCCTGATTCATAGCCTTGTTCGACAAACTGACGTTCTTTGGAAATGGCCGTAACGAAAATGACGGGCACGTTCTTGGTGTCGTCATAGTCCCGCATTAAGCTAACGGCTTCAAAGCCATCCATACCAGGCATTTGTACGTCCATTAATATTAACGCAAATTGCTGACGTAGAACTTGAGACAAAGCTTCCTCTCCCGACATCGCGCGGGTAAGTGAGGCATTGAGCGGCTTCAACGTTTGCTCAAGAGCAAACAAGTTCTCTGGTCTGTCATCGACCAGCAAAATTTTCGGTCGCTGGTGTTCCATGGCTACTTCCTTCATTTTACAAACATCCGTTATTGCACCAATTCCTTGTAAAGGTCATGTCTACTGCTTTTTTCTATAAATCTTGTGTTTATCAAAAACGGTTTCATAGCGTGTTAGTGCACGTGAATAATCCAATGATTCATGACTGCCTAAACACAAATATCCCAGTGGTAAAATACTTTCGCTAAACAGCGAAAACACTTTTTCTTGCAATGGCTTACCAAAATAAATTAACACGTTGCGGCATAAGATCAGGTTAAATTGACCGAAGACGCTATCACTGGCCAAATTGTGTTTGGCAAAAGTAACATTGCGGTTTAATCCTTTGTCCATTTTTAAGCCATCTTCATGGCTATGGTAATAATCCGAAAAACTGCGCTTGCCACCGGCAAGGTAATAGTTTTCCGTATATTTCTGCATTCGAGCATAACTGTATATACCTTCCTGCGCTATTCTCAGCGAACTGGCGTTAAAATCGGTGGCGTAGATATGACATTGATCATAGAGGCCTTCTTCTTCTAACATTATCGCCATCGAGTAGACTTCTTCACCAGTTGCACACCCAGCGTGCCAAATGTTGACACTGGGGTAGGTTGCTAGCAAAGGTAATACTTTGTCTCGTAATGTCTTAAAAAACAGCGGGTCGCGAAACATTTCTGTAACGGGTACCGACACTGTATTTAATAAATCTTCAAAAAACGCTTCATCATGAACTATTGGCTTAATCATGTCTGTTAGACTTTCGAATTCGTGCTTTTCAACGTGGTATTCGAGTCTGCGTTTTAACGATTTTTGTGCATACTCATCAAAGTTGTGACCATACTTAAGCTTTATTGCATGCAACACTAGTTGAAACTCTATTTCATCGTGTTGTGCAGTAAGTTCGTTACTTACTGTTCCTACTTCTTTAACCACCAATTAAGTCACTTCTTGATACAACCAGACGCGCATCATCGCAATGAGCTTATCGATATCTACTGGTTTAGTGAGGTAATCACTGGCGCCAGCCTCTACACATTTACGTCTGTCTTCCTGCATTGCTTTAGCCGTAAGGGCAATAATCGGTAAATTGGCGTACTTTTCTTGTGCTCTAATTTGACGCATTGCTTCGTGGCCGTCCATCACCGGCATCATGATATCCATTAACACAATATCGATGGCGCTATTGGCTTCCAATCTTTCAAGTGCCATTTGTCCGTTGTCAGCTAGGGTCACCTTCATGCCTTGCTTCTTGAGGACTTTAGACAGAGCAAAGGTATTGCGTAAATCATCATCCACTAAAAGTACTTCACAGCCCTCGAAGCTTGTCTGGCCATCATTTGTAGGAGATGGCGTTGCTTGCTGCGGCAACGGAGTCGATGCGATAGGAACATCAGCAACAGGCGGTGACGTCGGATTGGTCGACTCTTGTTCGCTGTGCGGCTCTACTTTTGATAAGAACAATAATACTTCGTCGTGTAGGCGTTCATTGGAATGGGCGCCCTCAATAATCACATGGCAATCTAATTGTTCCATGCTGATAACTTGTTCTTGGCTTGGTGCTTGATCGACAAAGACAATAACAGAAATGTTGCGCTCGTCGTTATATTGATGATTATCACTAAGCCAAGAGAGTTGCTCTTCGGTGAGCTGGTTACTCTTGATAATGATACCGCTAACACTTTCACCGGCATTACCTAAATTATGGGATAATTCATCTAAAGAATGCACTGTTACCACATTCATGGTCGTGTCGTCTAAGAAGGCTAAATCGATGTCGGTATTGCTATCACCTTGATCAAACACAATTAGCTGTTGTTCACTTTGACTTGGTGATTCTTTCACTAGGCTGTAAAGCAAGGTTCGAATCTCCTGAGTTGCAATGGGTTTTTGGTGGAATGCAGCCGCGCCTTTGTCGGTAAGCTCTTTGGTTTTGTTATGGCCTGATATCACGTGCACAGGAATATCACGCGTTTCTGGTTGCTCTTTTAGAATCTCTAATATATCGGCGCCCGGTAGATCAGGCAGTCCTAAATCGAGAATTACGCCGCAAGGTTTGTGCTCTTTGACAAGGTTAATGCCCTGAGCGCCTGTGCTTGCTAATACGCAGTCAAACCCTGATTTTTTAGCTAGGGTAGCCAACACTTTTGAGAAGTTCACATCATCTTCGATAATAACCACGACTTTGTTATCGCTGCCACTGGCATCAATAGTTTGCTTGATTTCTGCAGCTGTTAGCGTCGGCGACTCCAACGGTTGCTGAACGGACTCTGCGATTGGTGGCGTTGTAACTGGCGCACTCACAGTGATAACCGATGCTGGTGATGACATTATCGCACTAGGATCTGAACTAAACATCGATGGCTCTTCGATTTCCTCAGTATTTTCTATCGCATCTTTCACCGGAATGTAGAGCGTAAATTTACTGCCTTGGTCGGGAGTGCTTTCAACACCTAATTCACCTTCAATTAGGCTAGTTAAGTGTCTCGAGATGGTTAAACCTAAGCCAGTTCCGCCATATTTGCGACTGGTTGAGCCGTCAGCCTGTTGAAAGGCCTCGAAAATCGCTTTTTGTTTTTCTTCTGAAATGCCGATACCGCTATCGATAATTGAAATGGCTAGCACAGGGTTCTCGTTGAGGGCCTGTTGATGGTATTTTCTGCCAGCATCGGCATATTTTGCTTGGATTTTTACACTACCGACTTCGGTAAATTTAACGGCATTTGATAACAAGTTTTTTAGAATTTGTTGTACTTTTTGCACGTCCAGTGCCATTTCAGCAGGCACTTCATTATCGACATCAATTTCAAAAGAAAGTCCTTTTTCATTGGTAATAGGACTAAACTGACCATTGAGCTCATAGGTGATATCACGCAGATTGTAAGACTCATAAAGCACTTCCATTTTACCCGCTTCGATTTTCGATAGATCGAGAATATCGTTGATCAGTGACAATAGTTCTTGACCACTGCGATGGATTACCTTTGATGACTCAACTTGGTCTTGGTCAAGATTACCGTCTTCGTTATCGGCGAGAATTCGAGATAAAATTAACATCGAGTTTAATGGTGTGCGTAACTCGTGAGACATGTTGGCCAAAAACTCTGACTTGTAACGACTCGATGCTTCAAGTTGCTCGGCTTTTTCTGAAATCTCTTGGCGCGACTTTTCAATCTCGGTATTTTTGGCTTCAATCGCTGCGTTTTTATGCTCTAGCGCTTCATTTGTTGCGTGCAGCTCTTGTGATTGTTGTTCGAGTTTTTTCTGCGAATTCGCTAACTGCGTAGAGCGTTGTTCAACTTCTTCATTGATTGCGCGAAGCTCTTCTTCACGAACTTGTAACTCTTCCATGTGTTGTTGCGATTGGTCGAGGAGCTCTTGCAGTTTCTGGTGAGATTCCGCCACACTCAGCGCTGTTGCAATTGATTCTGTTATCGCTTCGACGTAACGATAAGCTTCGCTATGGGCTTTTTCTAACCAACCTAGTTCCATTACGCCGACGACAACATCATCCTTTAAAAGTGGAAATATAATCAGTGTTTGCGGGGAGATTTCCCCCATGCTCGAACTGATAGACACATAATCTTCAGGAAGATCAGATATTGTCATGACTTTTTTAGAGATTGCCGCTTGGCCGATAAGGCCGTCGCCAAATTCAATGGTTTGGTTGGCAAAGTGGGGTACAAACGCAAATCCACCAGCAAGCTCTAATTCTTGGTCTTTGACAATATATAAAGAGCCGACTTTGGCATTGAGGTAACCACACACAAAAGACACTATGTTGTCTGCTAAATCAGTGCTGATTTGGTTACCACGCATGGTTTCTGAGAGTTTTACCATCCCCTCTTGCAACCAGCGCTCGGCTTCTTCATTTTGAAATGCTTCGTTAATGTGATTAGACATTTCATTAATCGAGGTCGCAAGCTGGCCTATTTCATCTTGTGAAGTAACTTCTAGCTCTTGTTCCATATCGCCACTGGCAATGGCATTGGTAGAATTTACCATGCTGATAATAGGGCGCGTGTAATGACGTGAAATAAAGTAAGCGAAGATAATTAGCGGTATGGAAATCGCGAAGACAATGGCGTAAATAGCCACTTGCATGGCACTGATATTAGCCAGCGTTTCGACGGTATCTTTCTTAACGACAATGCCAATATTAAATTCTGGTGAATATTTCCAGACGCTAACAACATCAACAAGGCGATAATCTAGGGATTCCCCCTGACCTGAATCACCTTGTACGGCGCGTTGAATGGCATGGCTCATTTCAGCACCTAAATCTAATGCAAGGGGCTTTGAATTTTTTTGCGCAAAGCGGCGTGGCGAGAGAAATTGCACTTTATTGCCGTCTAAATGGGCTAATAATACTTCACCTGTATCACCGAGTGTTGGATCTATTTCTGATACAGATAATAGAAATTGCGGTGATAACTGAAACACGATGGCACCAAGCAGAATATTGTTTTCTATGATTGGTTGCGCAATAAAGGAAGAAAAACTGTTGCCATCTGCACTGTATGGTGCAAAGCGCGAATGGGCAGCGACTTTGGTCCGTAATACATCTTGGGTAATAGTCGACATTGGCGATGTATTATATTGGCCAGTATATATGTTGGAATCGACATCATCGGTGGATGCTGTCGCAAATTTGATATCACCACTGGCGTTGACTAGGTAGATATTTTTTAGATGTTCTTTATCCTTGACGCTTACTAGATATCGTTCGATATCCGGTGCAATTGGTGTGTCAGTTTGTTCAAGGTTATTAAAGGCGATGGCTTGATTAATAATTTGCGGGGATTTTGCCAAGGTATTTGCTTGGCCAATTTCGCGATCAAATAATTGGCTAATGAGCTCGAGTCGATGATGAAGAGTCGCTTCTAACTCGTAATAGGTTTGTTTTATTTGCTCATTTTTGGTGGACTGATAGGTTAGAAACTCAGATATGAATGTTGGAACCAAAGCTACTAATATCAGTAAAATTAAAAGCTTATCTTGAATTCTTTTCATTATTAATAGGTCCTTGATTCAAGAGTATTGCTACTGACAGCTAAATACAACGTTTGCTTGGTTGTCTAACGACAACCCGTTTGCTAACAACTTCTTAAACATCTTAATTCCTTTTAACGCTACCTATTACTTGAGAATAACATATGATGAAAATCCAACATATCATAAAAAAAGATGAGTGTAACTATTGAGCAATAGTTTTTTTATTGCGCTGTTTTATTGTCTTTTTTCACTGCTTTAATAGATAATCAAAGCTTTCTAATCAGTCACTTATCAGAGGGTTTGTGTTTAGACTTTACCACTCAAATAAACTCGACGTTTTAAAGAGCATTCTAGCGCATATTATTAGCCAACAACCTCTTGCTAATCCCTTTGAATCGGAAAAAATACTGGTGCAAAGTCCCGGTATGGCACAATGGCTTAAACTGGAACTGGCTAAAGAGTTTGGGATCTGTGCCAATGTCGCTTTCCCGCTACCAGCGAGCTTTATTTGGCAAACCTTTGTCGATTTATTACCCGATGTGCCAGAGCGTAGCGCCTTTAATAAAGATGCTATGGCGTGGCAGATAATTAAGCTGTTGCCACAATATCTGCAACAACAAGAATTTGATGAGCTCAATAATTACCTCACCGATGATGAGCCTTTAAAGCTGTATCAATTAGCCTATAAAGTAGCGGATATTTTCGATCAGTATTTAGTGTATCGTCCACAGTGGATTGAAGCATGGCAAAACGGCGACTTTTCGACTTGTCGAGATAAACTTTGGCAGGGGATTTTATGGCGCAAGCTGTTTGAGGTGATTACCGCCAGCGGTCAGAGCCATTACCATCGCGCCAACCTCTATGAACATTTACTCACTGCGTTAGATAGCAAAGATGCTGCTAAAAAATTGCCCAAACGCATTTTCGTGTTTGGTATTTCGGCGCTGCCGCCAAAGTACTTACAAGCGCTTAAAATGATGGCGCAGCATTGTGAGGTTCATTTCTTTTTAAATAATCCGTGTCAGCATTACTGGGGCGATATTGTCGACCAACGTTACTTAGCCAAACTTAGTAAACGGCAGTACCAGCAGCTCAATCTCGATGATTTTAGTGAGCAAGTGGCCGTCAGCGAGCAGCCTCAATTACTTGAAGAGCAACAGTTTAACGCCCTTGGCGAATTAACTGTTGGCAATCCACTGTTAGCATCAATGGGCAAATTAGGCCGCGATAATCTGGCGCTATTGTTGGAGTTGGAAGCACAAGAAGTTGATGCTTTTGTGCCAAGTGAGCAGCGCAATCTACTCGATTTACTCAACGATGATATTCTCGAGTTACAAGACTCAAGCTTTATTCCACGCACTAAAGCACAGCTTAGCGATCTTAGTCCAAGACGAATAATCGCTGATGACGATGATTCTATCGTTATTCACGATTGTCATAGCCCAATGCGGGAAGTGGAAGTGCTGCGCGATCAAATCTTGGCGGTGCTGCATCAAGATCCAACACTGACGCCAAAAGACATTGTGGTAATGATGCCTGATGTTAATGCCTACAGTCCTTATATTCAGGCGGTGTTTTCTCATTCCCACAACTATATCGATTTTTCCATTTCAGATCGCAGTGCGGCGCAAGAACATCCGATCTTGCTCAGCTTTTTGACCTTGATGTCATTAACCCACCTTCGCAAGAGTGCTAGCGAATTGTTTAGCCTGTTAGAAGTACCGGCAATTATGGCCAAGTTTGAACTAACGGCTAGCGACATCGACGGGTTAAAACGCTGGATCGATGAGTCGGGAATTCGTCAAGGTCTTGGAGAGCAAGGCGTTTATACCAATAGCTGGTTGTTTGGCCTTAATCGCATGCTCAAAGGTTATAGTCAGAGCGAAACCGATCCACTGCAAAATAATGGCGGGTCATTGTGGCAAGATATTCTCGCTTATCCTGAAACCGTCGGTCTCGCCGCCGAAACGCTAGGGCAACTGAGTTATTTTGTTGAGTTAATTTCTAAGTACAGCGCAGAATTGTTGGGGGATAAGACGATTGAGCAATGGCAGCACTTGATTGCCAATATGCTTAATGATTTATATAGCGAATCAGCGGAGAGCGAAAGCGAACTGGCTATTATCAATGATGCACTCGCTGCGCTGGCGCAAGAACTCACGTTGGCAGATTATCGAGCAGCGATTAGTCATGAAGTATTGTTGGCGCACTTGCAAAGTAAGCTTGAAACAGGTGCCAGTAGTCAACGTTTTCTCGCTGGTAAACTAAATTTCTGTACGCTGATGCCGATGCGCTCCATTCCTTTTCGCGTGGTGTGTATTTTAGGCATGAACGACGGTGTTTACCCGCGCTCAATTGCACCTATCGGCTTTGACTTAATGGCGAATCAGCATCAAAAAGGCGATCGTAGTCGCCGCGATGACGACAGATATCTATTTTTAGAAGCGATGTTAAGTGCGCAAGATAAACTCTATTTGAGTTATTGTGGCCGCAGTATTAAGGATAATAGCGAGCGCTGTGCTAGCGTTTTATTAAATGAGGTTATCGATTATATTTCGTTGTCCTACCGTTTGGCCTCCGATCAAGAATTAGATGCTGAAGCGGCAAGCAAGTCGATCATTCAAAAGCTGGTTTGCAAGCATCCGTTAACGCCTTTTAGTCCTCTTTATTACAATGGAGAGACACAATCAACTGATGCTAAAAACAAACTGTTTTCTTATCAACGGGATTGGCTTGGTGCCCACAATAAGGCGCAGCAAGAAGATCACCTTGCGGCGCAGTCCTTACAGCTGCTAATTGATTCTAATGTCATCGCGATAGAGCAATTAACGCGTTTTATAAAGCACCCTGCGCAATACTTTTTTAATCAGCGTCTTGGTGTTTATTTTAACGATGAAGATGGCGAGTTACTCGACAGTGAGCCATTCGCCCCTGACGGCTTAGTCAGTTATCAGGTTAAACAACAGCTATTAGAAGGCTATATTCATCACGCCGATCAAAGTACCCAGCGCCATGTACGAGCCTTAGGTGTATTGCCGCATGCGCATTTTGCCGATTTATTTTTAACTGAGCAGCAACAAGTTATGTCGCCATTGGCAAGTGCCATAAAACCCTATCTAACTGCGCCGAGTGACGATGTTGAAGTCGATATTGCGATTAACAGCCACCAGCAAAGGTTCGCAATTCAGGGCTGGCTAAAAGAACATTACAATCAGCGATTATTAGTGCGCTACAAACCGGGGAAGGCTAACGCTAAGTTTTTCGTTGAATGCTACGTGCAGTTTTTGTGTTTTTGCGTGGTATCGCCACACCAACAAAGTCAAATGGCGATGTTTACGCAAGATGGTCAGTGGCTGTTTAATGCCATTACTCAACAAGAAGCACACTTGCGCTTAACTGCACTCGTCGATATGTACATTGAGGGGCTAACTAAGCCCTTACCTTTGGCACTGCAAAGTGGTTGGCGCTATCTTGATACACGCTTTGATGAAGAACGCAGCCAGCTAGTCGATGATGAAAAGACCATTGAAAAGGCAAATCGGGCCTTTAAAGATAGGTTTAATGGCAATATGCGGATTCATGGCGAAGGGCAAGATGCTTACCTAGCACGCTGCGTCAACGGCGCAAATTTTGAGATATTAAACGAGAAGTTACAAACACAAATGATTGAACTTGCATTAGCCGTTTTACTCCCTGTGCGCCAATTGTTGGAGACTGTTGATGACTAACATTAGCACTCAAAACATTAGTAATAAAAATACTAGCACTCAAAATACGCCTCAGCAGTTAAATGTGATGAGTCTGCCTTTGGTAGGAGAACGTTTGATTGAGGCCTCCGCAGGTACAGGTAAAACCTACACCATCGCAGGACTTTATCTACGACTATTACTTGGGCATGGCGGGGATAATGCGCATCCAAGACCCTTGTCTGTTGATGAAATCTTGGTAGTGACCTTTACTGAAGCTGCGACCAGTGAATTAAGAGATCGCATTCGCTCGCGCATAGTGCAAACGCGGCAAGCTTTTATTGCAGGATTTAGCGACGATCCTTTAATTAGCCAATTACTCGACAGTGTCGTTGATCACAAACAAGCAGAACAATTGCTGCTCAACGCCGTAAGGCAAATGGATGAGGCGGCAATTTTCACCATTCACGGTTTTTGTCAGCGCATGTTAAAAGAGCATGCGTTTGAATCTGGCAGTTACTTTGAAACCGAGTTTATTACTGAGCAAGCTGATATTAGAACACAAGCGATTGAAGATTTTTGGCGTGAGCATTTTTATCACACCAATAGCGCTAGTGACTTTATGTTGGCCAAGCTGGTGGCAAGTTTGTATCAATCGCCGCAAGATTTATTGCGAGATATTACTCGTTATCTTACCGATCCTTATTTGCAGTTTAATGCACCGCTGAGCCAAACGTCGTTAACGCAATCTCTCGATAGTATTATCAGCGAAATCGATAGCTTTAAATCGAAATGGCTCGCTGCTTATGGCGAAATCGCTACCCACCTGAAAGAATCAGGGGTTGATAAGCGAAGTTATAGCACTCGCAATTTACCCAAATGGCTTGATGAAGTGACCGATTGGGCGCAGCAGCAAACAACGTCGATAATCTTGCCAAAATCGTTAGAAAAATTTGATAGCGCAATTTTGGTGGAGAAAACTAAAAAGGGCGCTGCGCCATCGCTACCTATTTTTGATGATGTACATAAATTTCGCCAAACCGATGTCGATCTCAAGCCCGCTATTTTAGCCAAGGCGATTCATTACACCAGAGCCCATGTTACCGCCCATAAAAAGCAGCAATCGCTGATGTCGTTTGATGATTTGTTGGTGAATTTAAGTAGTGCATTGGACCATCAAGTTAGCCCACAAGCGGAAACGCTGGCGAGTAAAATTCGCACCCAGTATCCGCTGGCGATGATTGATGAGTTTCAAGATACTGATTTAATGCAGTATCAGATTTTTAGTACTATTTATGGCCAACAAGCCGCTGCAGGCTTATTGATGATTGGCGATCCCAAGCAGGCGATTTATAGCTTTCGCGGCGCCGATATCTTTACCTACATTAAAGCCCGTAATAGCGTTGAAAATCATTACACCCTCGGCACAAACTATCGCTCGACACCGGATATGGTGGCTGCGACAAATGCCTTGTTTGAGCAAGCTGAGGCTCCTTTTATATATCGTGATGACATCGGATTTTCCGCGGTAAAATCTGTGCCAACGGCGACGACTTTTACCATTGATGACAAGCCGCAAGGCGCTATTTCTCAGTGGCTAGTCGACGGAGAGGACACCTTATCTAACGGTGATTATCAAGCAAAGATGGCACTCGCTTGCGCCAATCAAATCAATGACATTTTGACAAAAGCCAATCACGGCCATGCTGGATTTGAAAAAGATGGTGAACTACGCCCCGTAAAAGCCAGCGATATTGCGGTGTTAGTTCGCACCGGACGCGAAGCGCAAATGGTGAAAGAGCAATTGTCAAAGCAAGGTATTGCCAGTGTCTATTTATCCAATCGCGATAGTATTTTTGCCAGCAGCTTGGTACAAGACTGCGCCAGATTACTGCACGCCATTGCCAATCCTAATGACGGGCGCGCTATTCGCAGTGCCATGGCCACGCCATTGATGGCGCAATCCCTGCTTCAATTGGAGCGTCTTAACAATGATGAACAAGCGTGGCAGCAACTTGTCGATGAGTGTCATTATTATTTAGGGCGCTGGCAGCGTGTTGGCGTGCTAGCCATGCTGCGGGAATTTATGCATCAGCAACAATTGCCGAGTCAGTTATTGTCACAGCCAAATGGTGAGCGGCAATTGACGGACTTGATGCACCTTGGTGAAATTCTTCAGCAACAAAGTCTTGAGATTGTTGGCGAACATGCCTTGCTCCATTGGCTTGGCGATCAAATTAACAATGTGGGACAAGAAAACCAAGAGCAGCAATTGCGTCTTGAGTCTGACAATAACTTGGTGCAAATAGTCACCATACACAAATCTAAAGGCTTGGAATACAACTTGGTATTCTTGCCATTTATTTGTAGTGCCCGCAGCGCCAAAGAGCCAATTTATCACCAAGACGATAAATGCGTGGTGGACTTAACGTTTGACAGTGACTCCATTGCCGCTGCAGATAAAGAGCGTTTGGCAGAGGACTTACGCTTGTTTTACGTTGCCATCACCCGCGCTGTGCATCACGCATGGCTGGGTTTTGCGCCAGTGAAAAGCGGTGTCGCCAATAAAGCCAAAACCACAGATCTTCATAAAACCGCAGTTGGCTATTTGTATCTCGGCAGTGAGGAGACAAATGCAAGCGCGTTAAAAACACGGCTTGAAGAAATTAGTGCGCAACATTCGCAAATTAGCCTTTGTCTGCCGCCGCTAGAGGCTATGCCGCGTTATCAGCAACAAGAAGTAACTAATGAAACTTTAGTTGCGCGACATTTTGAAGGCGAGATTGAAAATAATTATTGGATCACCAGTTATTCGGCACTGTCGAAATCCAGCCATAGTCACAACGAACAAGATATTGATGCTAGCGTTGAGAGCTTGGTTATCGATTGGGAAGAAGCCTTGGCTAACGTTGATGCCAATCCGCTAGAGCAAATGGTGGAGCAATCGGTGTTTAGCTTTCCGCGGGGCGCTGATGCGGGTACTTTCTTACACACCTTGTTCGAAGAAATTGATTTTAGTGAACAAAATCCACAGGTATTTAGCGACAAGGTCTCTGAGCTGTTAGCACAAAGTGAGTTTGATGAAGACTGGCAGCCGATTTTATTAAAGCTGATTGATGATGTGCTTAATACGCCGCTCGTTCAAAGAGAGAGTGAGTGCCAATTGCCGCCAAACTTTACCTTGTCGATGCTGACGATGCAGGATAAACAAGTAGAGATGGAGTTTTTTATGCCGATTGAATCCCTCAACGCTGGGCAACTCAATCGCTGTTTGGCTAAACACGATCCTTTGTCTAAACAAGGCGCGCCACTGGGATTTAGCGATGTTAAAGGCATGCTAAAAGGCTTTATCGATTTGGTATTTATTGCCGATGGCAAATACTACGTGCTCGATTACAAATCCAATCACCTTGGCGATGAGCGCAGTGATTATTCAATGGATGCGATGACGAATATGATGATAGATCACCGCTACGATTTTCAATATCAGCTCTACAGTCTAGCGCTGCATCGTTTACTCAAATCGCGCATGGCTGATTATGACTTTGAAACCCACTTTGGCGGCGTATTTTATCTGTTTGTAAGAGGCATGGATAAAACCAGTGATGGCGGTGAAGGAATTTTCTATAACCGACCATCAAAAGCCTTTATCGAAGAGCTCGATGCATTGTTTAACGCCGATACAATAGACGCAGGTGCCTTGTCATGAGTCTAGAAAAAACTGAAATTATTGATAACAGCGATAAAATGCAAGCGCTATTGACTCAGTTAGAGCAACTGTCCCGCGATAAACATATTCGAGTGCTTGATTATCAATTTGCGCGCTTTATCGCGCGGTTTGAGCCTTCACCGCTGGTGGTGCTAGCGGCTGCTGTAGCTAGTTATCAATCGGGGCAGGGGCATGTTTGTGTTTATCTTGATAATAACCAGTTAGATACCTTATTCAATTTACCACCTTTTGTGCGAAGCAGCTTGTTAACACCGTTGTTTAATGCCGTTAATTCAAGTGCGAGCCAATGGCAGCAAGACATGACTCAGGCGCTTAATAATAGCAAGAATGTTGGTGAGAACGCGCCGTTAATGTTGGTGGCAAACCGCTTGTATCTACAGCGTTATTGGCACAGTGAACAAGCGATTAGCCAATTTCTTCATCAGCGCTCGACAACCATAGCGCACAGCGATATAGCCGCTCGTTTAAATGACTTGTTTCGAGTCGATATAGCTTTTTGCTGGCAGCAATTACAAGCTCTTAAAGCGCAAGGGCTAAAATTAGATAGCTTTTGCAGTGATTATTTTCACCTGCGAGAAGATATCGGCGTTGATAGCGAGGCGATGGCGCAATATCTCAGCAATATCGATTCTATAGCGGAACTAGAAGAACTCTATCAACAGTTCTCTCCTGCACAGCGTATCGACTGGCAACAAGTGGCCGTTGCCCAAGCAAGTGCCAGTAAATTTAGCGTGATTTCAGGGGGGCCTGGCACAGGTAAAACGACGACGGTGATTAAACTGTTGGCATTGCTGGTGGGACAAGCACTTGATAACAACCAAAGCTTAAACATCGAGCTTGTAGCACCGACAGGTAAGGCAGCTGCGCGATTAACCGAATCTATTAGCGGCGCAATTAAGCGGTTAAATGTCGATGAACAGTTAAAACAGCTGATTCCGACGCAAGCGAGTACTATTCATCGATTACTCGGTGTTATTCCCAACAGGCAGGCGTTTAAGCACAATAAGAGCAATAAACTGCACGTCGATGTGCTGATTGTTGATGAAGCATCCATGATTGATATTAGTTTGATGAGTAAGCTGTTTGATGCCATCGCTCCTCATACTAAGTTGGTGCTGCTAGGCGATAAAGATCAGCTTTCTTCAGTAGAAGCTGGCGCTGTGTTTGCTGATATCTGTCATGGCATTAGTAATGGCCCTAATTACAGCCAGCAAACCAAAACCTGGTTAACGGAGCAAATGGGATTTGTTATTGATGAACTGTGCCACAATAATCAGCAGGGCAGCGTCATAGATGACAGTTTATGTTTATTGCAAAAGAGTTATCGCTTTAACGAAAAATCCGGTATCGGCGTACTTGCTAGTGCCGTCAATCGAAGTGATATCAGTGCATTGCAGGCCGTGTGGCAACAAGGCTTTGACGATATAGCGCTTCATACGCAAGACAAACCACAGCAGGCGGTAATTCGATTGGCATCCCTTGGCTATCAAGATTATCTCACCAATGCCAACGCATTGAGCAACGCTGTTGGCGTTGAAGCGCTGTTGGCGCAATTTGGCGAATTTCAATTACTGGCCCCTACTAAAAATGGTGCACTTGGGGTGGATACCCTTAACGAGAAAATAGAACAGCAGCTCATTAAACATCAGCTTATTGCCCCTAAACAAGGTGTATGGTACATCGGTCGTCCGGTGATGATCACCAGTAACGATCACAGCCTCCAGTTATACAATGGTGATATTGGAATTGTACTGCCTGACTTTGATGGCGATGAGCGCAGTCCTAATCGGGTCTACTTTAAAATGGCTGACGGCAGCATAAAATCATTCTTACCATCGCGATTACCTGATTGTGACACTGTTTATGCAATGACGATTCACAAATCGCAAGGCTCAGAGTTCGAGCACGTGGTAATGGCGATGCCAGAAACTTTTTCGCCACTACTCACTAAAGAATTGCTGTATACGGGCATTACCCGCGCCAAGAAATCGGTGGAAATATTTAGTGATGCGGGGATTTTGCAAAAGATGGCGCTGGCACATACCAAGCGATTTAGTGGCTTAGTCAACTTGTTAAGTTCGTGAATGAATACAAAGTTGATCATATCCATACACCTCGTCGTATGACTTGCTGTACAATTGCCGAAAAATATTAGTTGTTAAGGAAATTATGTCGTTTCTCACTAAATTACGCTGCTTAATAACAGCAGGACAAGGGGTGACTGGGTCGAATGTCAACGTCGATGTACTTGACGATCCTATCGCGATGTTTGGCCAGTGGTTTAAACAAGCCCAAGAGGCGGGTATCGTATTGCCTGAATCACTAACCTTGGCAACGGCTACACCTGAAGGTAAGCCCTCAGCTCGTGTGGTGTTATTAAAGTCCTTTGATGATAGTGGGTTTGTGTTCTTTACCAATTACGGCTCTCGTAAGGGTAAAGAGCTTACAGATAACCCCCATGCTGCCATGGTTTTCCATTGGAATATTCTGCAGCGTCAAGTTCGCGTTGAAGGCAGCATAGAGCGCGTTAGCGAAGCAGAGTCTTTGGCTTATTTCCATTCGCGTCCTCGCGGCAGTCAAATTGGCGCATGGGCGTCATATCAAAGTAGTGAAATCGATAGCCGAGAAACGCTGGCGGCGAAAGTAAAAGAAATTGAAGCGAAATACGCAGGACAAGAGATCCCACTGCCACCGTTTTGGGGCGGCTTTAAACTAACACCGCATACTATTGAGTTGTGGCAGGGCCGTGCCGATCGCCTACACGACCGTTATACCTTTACCAAAGACGATGCCGATAATTGGCAACGCAAATTGTTATCGCCGTAACTGATTAGGGGAAATCAACCTAATCGTTGAAAAAACAACAGTTTTGGTTATAAGGTGCGCAATTGAATTTTTATTTTAAAATTAGGCTTTACAAGATCCAAAAAGCTCACTAATATGCGCATCACCAGCTGCGGAGAGATGGCAGAGTGGTCGAATGCACCGGTCTTGAAAACCGGCAGGGGTTAATAGCCCCTCTAGGGTTCAAATCCCTATCTCTCCGCCACTTATTTAGAAAAGCCCGTTTAATCAATTGATTAAACGGGCTTTTTGCTTTTCTATACCTATTTTCCTTAATCTTTAGGCAGGGTAATCACAAACTCTGTACCGTTCCCTAATGTGCTTCTACATTCAATATTGCCATGTAACTGCTGCGTGACAATGTTGTAAACGATGTGCATGCCTAAACCGCTATTGCCCCCACCGCGAGTGGTGGTAAAGAATGGATCAAAAATCAGGCTAGCCACTTCTTCATCCATGCCGTCGCCATCGTCTTTGATGACAATACACATTTCATTTTTCAGATCCTGCATTTCTACAAAGATATGGCCATGAGGCTGTCTAAAGGCGTGCGTTAATGCGTTATCAACAATATTGCTAATAACGAGTGAAATCGCAGCAGGGTTAGAGCGAATACTGATAGGTTTTGGCGCTTTAAACACATTAATATGGTGTTCGTGGCGATTCACTTTAGGCTTAAGAGTCGCAATAAGTTCTACCAAATAATCAGCGATATCAAATTCGCGAATATCTTCGTCACACTCTTCAACCGCGAGTTGTTTAAAGCTTGATACAAGCTCGCCGGTGCGTTTTAAATTGACCTCAAGTACTTGAGCACTTTCGGCAATACGTTGCACGCGCTGCTCGAAATCGTTTTTGGTTAACGATTGATCTGCGATTTTTTCTTTGAGGCGCTCTAGTTCATCAAAGATGTAAGAGCAGGCGGTGATACTTACCCCCAGTGGCGTGTTGATTTCATGCGAAACTCCCGCGACGAGACGTCCTAGCGAGGCATGCTTCTCTTGCTCGATAAGTTGACGTTGAGTGTTTTGCAAGTGAGTGAGGGAAGCCTGTGCTTCTTCGGTTTTCAGGCGCAGTTGTTCAGTGCGTTCAATAACTTTTTCTTCCAATTGCTCATTGAGGCGCTTTACTTCTAGCTTGGAAACTTTTAACCGCGCATTATGCAGAGAAATATCACTAATATAGGTGTTAACTTGGCCGTACACTTCGTTTAGCGCTTCAATAATTGGCGTAAATTCATTGCGCTGTGGATAATCAATCGCATGCACAGTGACAACTTCGTTATCGACTTCTTCATGAGTAATCGACGCTTTTATCTGTGCTAATACACGGTCAAATGGTGAAAATAATAAGCGCAGAAACACCAGTAAAACTGCTAAAAATAGTAAGCCAATAAGACTGCCCATTAATAAGGTAATCCAAGTAATTTCATTGACATCGTTTTCTAAATCGCTAGCTGGGATCAATGAGCCAAAGATAAAACCAGATTGGGTGCGAGTGAAATAGACCTGATATAACACGCCAGACAATTCAATATCGGCAATTTGCATCAGAGAGTCGACGGGAATATCGATAAAAAATTCATTAAACCATGGCAATGACTGCCACTGAGCCTGATCTGCAAGTAACGCAGGAAAACTCAGGATCTGCTGTGAATCAATGTGGATCATGAAATTTTGTGAATTTGGCGTGACGTTTAAACCACTGATAAATTTGGTAATATCCGCCAAAGACCAATCCACTGTTGAAATGCCAATGGGCTTGCGATTATCGTCATACATGGTGGCGTCGACCGTCATCATTAACGAATAAGTAGCGGCATCATCGACATAGGGCGGAGTCCAAATGACCGGTTTGTAGGCTGGCTGGTCGCTTCCCCAGTTAGACTTCACTGCCACTTGGTACCAATCCATGCTGTGATAATTGTACTCTATGGTACTCAAGCTCCAGGTAAACTCGACCCCTTTGTCGGTGTTATAAGCATAAGGACCGAAAAATTGTTCTCGCTTATCATAGGCGTATGGCTCATACCAAATGCCGCCACCAACGGCTTCAGGGAAACCTCTAAAGTTACTAATCAGTGACTGCCGAAATAAATCGACGAGTTGATCGTCTTTGAGCTCTTGTTGTTGCTTGAGTTGATAAAGGTGCTCGCCAACTTCGGCTAAATGTATTGCATTGCGCTCTAGGAGTAGTGTAACAGCGTTGATTTTTTCGTTACCAACATGGAAGATTTGTTGAATTTCTTGGGTTTTTAACGCTAAAAGTTCCTTCTTATAGATGACATGATTAAATATTTGAATCGCGCCATAAGCGACTAATTCAAAGAGTACAACGAAAACAACGATTCTGGTTTTTATGTTGAGCTTAATCATGGTCACCTTAAAACTTGCATCCTGCGCAAAAAGTGTCGTCCATTAGTATGAAGTAATACTATCTAATCACATCAAGTCAAAAAAAACGAGACCGTTGTTAATTAATTGTTAATTTGGCTGTGCTGTTTTCCTTTTTAAGAGCATTTTAGGTGAAAAACCAGTGACATACATGGTGCCTATGATTACCAAGGTTCCGCCAAATAAGGTATTGAGCCCCACTGGCTCACCTAAGAATAAGTTACCCCATAATATGCCAAAAACGGGAATCAAAAAGGTAACTGAAAGCGTGGATGAAGGGCCAATTTGGGCGACTAAATTGAAATAAATGAGATATGCAATAGCGGTACATAAAATGCCGAGCATTAGCACGGCAATAACGATATTCGCATCAACGGGGCCGGCAGCTGGTAAAAAGGCAATGACTGGCAACACTAATATTGCCGCAGCCCACATGTTGCCATGGGCATTACTATAGGCTTCTATTTTCGGCGCGTGACTCGCATAGTTAGTTGCAACGCCATAACAAAATGCAGCTCCGGCACCAGCGATAATTGGCAGTATCGCATTAGAGCCCAGTTTAATTGCATCCCATCCGACTAGAATAACAACGCCACAGATCCCTAAAATCAATCCCACAATCACCGACAGTGACAAGCGAGTTTTATACCAAACAGCGCCAATAATGGCACTCCATATGGGAGCTGTAGAATTTAAGATAGCTAACGTAGAAACATTAAGGGTTTGTGCTGCATAGGCAAAGAGCAAAAACGGTAATCCAGTGTTCACAACACCTAAGATCAAAAAGTGTTTTGGATGCCTCATAAGATTGAGATTTTTGCGCCAGTACAAGCCAATCAAACTAAGCACAATAGCGGCAGAAAGAACGCGACCTTCAATGAGTACGGCTGGGCCAAGGGGAATAGCGGCAACTCGCATAAACAAAAAAGATGCTCCCCAAACTGCGCCGAGAAAAACTAACTGTAAAAAGTTGGACATTGCCCTAGATCCATCGTCACTCATTGAGCCGCTACTTTGCAGCAAAACAATGAGTGACTCAACCGAAAATTGTAAATCTAATTTTCGATAGGCTCTTTACTACTCGCTATCTTGCCATCGGCAATTTCAATCACTTCGTCATCGTTATCGATAAGCTCTAAATCATGACAGATCATAATAATTCGTCTGTCTGTTGCCAGCTCGCGAATAAGCGACATTAACGCCGATTTCTTTTGCTTATCTAACGCCGATGTTGGTTCATCGAGTAAGATAATTTTTGCTTGTCGTAGCATGGCTCGCGCAATGGCAAAGCGCTGCTTCTCGCCACCTGAGAATTGATTAGCTTGCTCTGACACCACGGCATCTAAATCGTGATTAATGCGTGTTAACCAATCGTCAAGACCAACTTGACGCAGGGTGTTAAATAGTGACTCTTGGCTAAGGTCCTCATCGAGGCCCAAAGTTAGGTTTTCCCTAATTGTTGCATGTAGTAGTTTAGGCTCTTGGTCGACCCATGCGATAGCTTGGCGTAGCTGCTTGAGATTATAACTGGCTAAAGGCTGTTGGTTGATGGCGATTTGTGAGTGTGTTTCCGGATAGAATCCGAGTAATTGGTTAAGAAGTGTCGATTTACCGCTGCCACTTTCACCAATCACCACACTCAAGCCCGCGCCATTGAATTGATGTGACACCTTGTTAAGGATCTGCTGCTCACCACGAGAGAAACTCAGTTCGTTAAACGCAACACTTTCAACTTTTGTTAGCGCTTGCTCACCACTAACGGCTTCTTGTTTAAGGCTGTCGATTTCAGACAATCGACTTGAGGTGCCAATAGCGCGATTTAAATTGGTAAAGAACATCGCCATCGACATCAATGGAAAGGCCAAACCAAATAAATAGAGCAAGAATGCGGTTACTGTGCCGAGCGTCATAGTACCTTGTGCCATCCAATGCGCAGAAAAACCTAAGATGGCAATCATGCTGATCATTAAGACGAGATTAGCGATAGGACCGATAAGAGATTCGATAAAAGTGGCTTTCATCTCGTGCTTGTAACACTCGTCGAGCAGTCCTTTCGATTTTTGATGAAGTTGCTCGTTGGCATTATGAGCTTTTATGAGGCGGGCATATCGCAGCCACTCTGTTAAGTATTTTAGTAAGTTTGCTTCTGCTGCCTGCATCGATTTACCCACATTATTCATCATTAAGGCAATCGGCGTGATTAAAATAAAACCCGTGACTACACAACCAACGAGCACTAAGGTGAGTCGCCAATCGAGTACAAACATAATGCTGATAACGGCAAAGAGTGAAATTGTGCCGCTGAGGAGACCAATTAAGTCTTCAGCTAACACCGACTTTACCTCGAATGAATCATTGACTACTCGGGCACTTAGCTCAGCACTGTGTTCGTTATCCATTTGGCTAGTTTGACTGTTAAGTAAGCGCCCAATCAAACTAAAACGCAGCTTGTAACTGATGCGATGACCGAGGCGGCCGCCATACCAACTGAGAATAGCTTCACAAACCGCACCCGCCAATACAATAACAATTAACCCCACTATGAGACTGGTGCTCACGCCTTGCACACCAATCGAATCGACAAGATGGCTGGAATAAAGCGGCAGCACTAACTCTAATGCTGTGGTAATCAGCACCAGTAAGGTTAATCCTGCAAAGGAGCGATTGGTAGGGCGCATTGGAGCAAGTAGCTTCCAAAGCGATTGGTGTGTTGCTGCAGTTTCTGACATATAAACCTCTAACTTGAACCCTTGGTCACTTTTGTAGACTTTAAATCTAAAATAATGACCGGTTGGTCAATTGTCAAGTGACCACTTGGTCAATGTCGATTTTTGTGGCATAGTTAGCCCATTGTTTAACTGCGCTGCAAATTTTATATGTCAAAACGCGATCTCATTTTATCTACCGCTAAAGCCATTTTTATCGAGAAAGGGTTTCGGGGCACTACTATTGCTAATATTGCTGAGAGTGCAGGTATCGCAAAGGGATCGGTTTATTCGTATTTTGCGAGTAAGATAGATATCGTCAAAGCACTGATATTGCAGTCGGACGAAAAAGGCTGCCGTTTAGTAGAACAGTTATTGGAAAATTCGACGTTACAAGAGCGCGCATTGTTGCAAGCTTATTTAGCGCAGGAGTTTCAAGAAGTGCTGAATGAGCGGTCATTCATTCAAGTATTTATGACTGACGATGTTCTGGTGATGGAGCAAGAACTGATGTCTGTCGTTCAAGAATGTAGGCTCAATTATCATCTCTCACAGCAGCGTGTGTTGACTCAGGCCTATGGTGAAAAAATCAAACCTTGGTTGTTTGATATCGTTTCTTTGGTGAATGGTTTGCTCCAAGAATATTCAGTTTATCTCACCCTCGATGAAGCTGATTTTTCCATTGAGCGCTGTGCGTCGTTAGTTGCTTTTTGTATTGATAGCTCAATATCATCTTTGGTGGTGTCAGATCTTGAGCCGTTATTAACGCGTGAAAATTTTCCACTCACCCGTGATTTAGACAGTGAACAAGCACAGCGTGAAAAAGCGGAAAGTGCGTTGATAGCAATGCGCGAAACCTGCGAAACCATGGATGCGGTAGAACGTAGAGCAATATTGGATACCTTGCAGCTTATCGAGAGTGAGTTAGATAAAGAACAAGTCAACCAGACGATGGTTCGCGCACTCATTGCTAATTTGCGTCCTTATCAGTCACTGCAGCGCATGCGCAGACAGTTGGCGGATGCAACAGGCGTTGAACTTATTTAAAAATATTCTTGAACTGGGTTTGAGTTTTAATAAGAAAATAGCACTATACTATTAACAGGTTTTAATATATTCCTGTTTTATTCTTTCAAAGAGATCGCCTATGAATAGTCAATTTATAGAAGTCGATTATTGTAACCGTGCTCAAGCGTTTAAGTGGTTGTGGGCAACGGTGAGTTTTGTGCAAGCCATTCTTGGTTATTATGCTTTTAGCGATAATTTGTATGCCACGCCAATCTATTTGGCCAATCTAACGTTTTTTGTGGTGGGATGTGGTTACTACTTCATTGAACTGCGCAAATATAAGGTCTTCCCAAATAACATTGTCCTCACAGGGGCGTTGATTGTCATTGTCAGTTGGCTGTTTATGGCGCATAGCATTATGCTGATGTGGAGCGAAGAGTCTGCGGTGGAAAAGGTGCTATTGCTCGGCTTTTTCTCGTTATTAATGTGTTTTAATTCCAGCCGATTCATGGTCATCGCAAGCACCATTCCCATTATGGCTGCGCATCTTTTTTATCAGGTTTATTACGTTGATTTATCGGGCATGCCGCTGTTCGTTTCTTTTATCAAATACCCATTTTTTGTCGCAGCGATTATTATTACCCATGTCAATCACAACACGCGCTTAGTGGAATCTCACCGCAAACTCGTCGAGCTTAATAAAGAGCTCACCGTATTGCGTAATATTGATGATTTAACGGCAATCTATAACCGCCGCGCCTTTGATGAAAAGCTTAATTACTTGCTAGAATTGCATAATCGAAACAAGCAACCAGTGTCGCTTATGATCCTCGATGTCGATTATTTTAAGCGCTACAACGACAGTTTGGGCCATTGGCAAGGCGATCAATGCCTCAAGCAAATAGCGAAAACATTGGGAGAAGCCGTTAAGCGTGAAACAGATGTTGTTGCCCGAGTTGGCGGTGAAGAATTTGGAATCATACTCCCTAATACCGATCTCGACGATTGCCAAATTGTCGCCCAGAACGTGATTAACACCTTAAAGGGCAAGCAATTTCCTCATCCAAATTCGGCGGTATCGAGTCAAGTGACTGTCAGTATCGGCTGTGCCTGTATTCAAGGCAGTATTAGTAGTTATGAGGCGATTTACCATCGTGCAGATCAAGCGCTTTATCGCGCAAAAGAGCAGGGGCGTAATCGCTATTCTATTTAAGGTCTAAAATGTGATCGATGAGCTTAACAAAATATCCACTGCCTGTGGCAATGAGTTCATCGGGAAAATCATAATCCGCATTGTGCAAATCAGGCGTGGCCTTACCTGCGCCTAGTCCAAACAGCGCGCCGCAGTGACGCTGCGTGAAGCGTCCAAAATCTTCTGACCATCGAAACGGCGTATCGGTTAGCGTAACGGACTCGTCTGCTAATGCGGATTTGATGATATCTACCGCTTGTGGATGATTAACAGTCGCATCGAATACATCTTCATAATTCACCGATAACGATAATTGATGTTGCTCAGCCAGTGCTGTGGCCTGTGTTTCAATTTCGCAAATGAGCTGACTCATTTCAGCGTCGGTTTCGCTGCGCAGTGTTACGTAAACCTCACCTAAACTAGGCGCAGTGCCAAAGGCTTTCTCGCCAATATTCACGCCGACAATAGTCGCGAACGTAAATGGAGAAGTTACATTAATTAATTGTGGCATATCGGTGAGCACAGGAATTAATGCATGAATGGCGTGCACTGGGCTAATGCCTGTTTCTGGCTGCGCTGCATGGGCTGTTTTACCTTCAAAGCGAATTGTTGCGCCTCGAGATGCGCAGCACATGGTGCCTGATTTTACGATGATTTCTCCCATTTCAAATTTCGGTACATTGTGGAGGGCAAACACGTAATCGGGTGAAAGCTGAAATTGTGGATCGTTAATAACAGCTTCCGCACCTTGACCTGTTTCCTCGGCAGGTTGAAACAGTAAAGTAACTTGGCCGTTTTGGGGCTTGTGTTGACTGTAATGCTCAGCAACGGCAGCAAGAATCGCCATGTGACCATCATGACCACATTTGTGTGATACGCCGTGGCATTGTGATTTATGGGCAAAAGTGTTGAGTTCGGTAATTGGCAGGGCATCTAATTCACAGCGCAGCATGACGTGCGTTTCTTCACTGTTCTCCATGTTGCCAAAGGTAATAGCGACGCCTGTGCCACCTATATTTTTCACTACTGCATCAGGGTTAAGCGCATGCATAAAGTCGATAATTCGCGCTGCCGTATCATGTTCTTCAAGTGATAGCTCTGGGTGCTGATGAAGTTTTCGGCGTAATAACTGACTGTTCATAATGGGCTTATTCTCCTGCAGGCGCTGTTGCCGTTGAATTATGCTGATACTTTGTCTGATAGCTCAATAAATCGCGCTTAACTAGAGGGGCCAATAGATATAACCCAAGAATATTGGCTATCGACATTGAGAAAAACATCGCATCTGAAATATCGATAACTGCCTTTAAACTTATTGATGCGCCGATAATCGTAAACAAGCAAAAAATAAACTTGTAGAGTAAATCCAAGGCCTTAGAATCGCCGACTAAGTAACCCCATGCGATAGAGCCGTAATAGGCCCACGAAATCATCGTTGAAATAGCAAAGAGTAAAACAGCAACGCTGAGTAAATAAGGGAACCACCAAATAACGCTTTCAAAAGCGCGGGAAGTAAGCACGACACCGTCTATGCCATCTGATGAGGTGTAAGCACCCGTAATAACAATCACTAGAGCGGTAATAGTACAAATAACCACGGTATCGATAAACGGCTCAAGCAGCGCAACATAACCCTCGCGAATTGGCTCTTTGGTAGATGCGGTGGCATGGGCGATAGCGGCAGCCCCCATACCCGCTTCGCTGGAAAATGCCGAGCGTTTAAAGCCTTGAATGATAACGCCTACAATGCCGCCCATAACTCCTTCTGGATTAAAGGCACCTTCGAAGATAAGGCCAAAGGCGCGGGGAATTTCCGTGATATTAACCGCCAATATAAATAGCGCCGCAAGCAAGTATATTCCTGCCATAACAGGCACGACGGTTGAGGTAAATTTAGCGATTTTCTTAATGCCGCCAATAATCACCACAGCAATTAACGCTGCGAGAATGGTGCCAAACAGCCAGCCTTTATCGCTCCATATTGAGCTATCACCACCCATAGCGACTAAAAATTGTTGATAGGCCTGATTCGACTGCAGCATATTACTGCCACACAACGAGGCAACGACACAACAGATAGCAAAAAATACGGCGAGTACTTTACCAAGTTTTGCAAAGCCGAGCTCAGCGAGGCCGTCGCGTAAATAATACATAGGGCCACCGCGCACCTTGCCTGTCTCGTCAATGTGACGGTATTTAACGCCTAAACTACACTCAATAAATTTAGTCGACATGCCGAGCAGGCCAGCAATTATCATCCAAAAGGTAGCACCTGGGCCACCGATGGAGATAGCGACTGCAACACCCGCGATATTACCAAGGCCGACAGTGCCAGAAAGTGCGGTGGATAATGCCTGAAAATGACTAACTTCACCGGGATCATTAGGATTTGAATAATCACCTTTAACGACTTTTACGGCATGTTTAAAGCCGCGAATGTTGAGAAAGCCAAAATACAAGGTAAAGGCGAGCGCCGCGACAATAAGCCACACAAGAATCAAAGGAATTTTGCTATCACCAATGGTGATGGCGTAGAAAATAATACTGGAAAAGGTGTCGGCGATTGGCGTGAGTAACTGATTAATCTGTTGGTCGATGCCTTGCGGTGACTGATTGATTTGCGTCAAGTCGATTGCTGATGTTGAAAATCCCACATTATTTGTCATCTGTTACTAAGCCCTTTTATTTTAACCATAACAGAAATATCGAAAATGTCGTTGAGTAAATAGTGGGAATTTGGTCTAAGAACTAGTGTGTCATTAGGCGGGATGAGAGCAAAAAGGCCCATACAGCTGATATGGGCAGTGAGAGCCATAAAACGTAGAGAGATTATTGCAAACGATCAACTGCGGCGATGACGCCACTCATTCCTTGATTGATCTTGCCAAAAATAGTGTTCACTTCTGACACGAAACCTTTGCCTTCTTGCGCTTTTTCTTGGGTTTCGACAATATTTCTAGATAGCACGGCAGACAAGGCCGCGTTATTTTTCACTACCTCAGATATTTCAGCTGTCGACGCACTAGTTCGCGCCGCAAGTTGTCTTACTTCATCGGCAACAACCGCAAATCCACGACCTTGTTCACCAGCACGAGCGGCTTCAATAGCGGCGTTTAGGGCAAGCAGATTGGTTTGATCGGCGATTGATGAAATCGTACTGACGATATTGCTAATCTTATCCGATTGCTCGTTAATCGCATTGATATCACTGGCCACCACTTCAACGTTTTTGGTGACATCGTCCATAATGCCGACACTTTGATCCAACACTTCGCGTCCCTCGGCAGAAACTTGCTCAGTGGCATCAACAGTCGAATGCACAGCACTAGAGGCATTTTTAATGTTAGTCACACGCTCGGTAACATCAGTGGCGAATTTAATGATACGAATGAGCTTGTCGTTAGCATCGCGAATTGGGTTATAACTGGCCTCTAACCACAATACGTTGCCATGGGAATCGCGACGCTCAAATAAACCTTGCACAAACTCACCGCGATTTAGCTTGTCCCAAAAATCGCTGTAGTCGCGACTATTAGTAATCTCATCAGGACAGAACATGCGGTGATGTTGTCCTTGAATATCACTTAAACTATAGCCTGTTGCGCCTAAGAAATTATCGTTAGCTTCGATAATGGTGCCGTTAAGCTCGAATGAAATAATGGCTGATGAGCGATCTAGCGCTGCTAAAATACCTTCTTGAATATTGGACTTTTCAACGAATTCAGTAATATCACTGGCTATTTTAACCACGGAGCGAATCGCTCCATCTTCGTCGCGAACCGCGTTATAACTGGCCTCTAACCAAATCGGTGTGCCTGATTTATCAAAACGCAAAAAGCGATCGGTTAACGACTTACCAGCAGCTAAATTCTGCCAAAAGGTTAAATATTCATTGGTTTGGGTGTAGGCATGATCACAGAAAATTCGATGGTGCTTACCTTTAATCTCAGCGAGCGAATAGCCAACAGCAGTGAGAAAGTTGTCATTAGCATCAACAATAGTGCCATCAGGCGTAAATTCAATAAACGCCACAGAGTTTTTTAAACTCTCTAAGATTTGATGTGATTTAGTCGCTTGAATTTGCTCAGCAGTCGGCTCAGCAGGCGCGGGCGCCTTGAATAAGGAAAATCCCATTCAACTATCTCCATGTTTCTACGTGTGCTTCATGCAATTGGGTTTATAAAATTAATCTAATTACGGTGCTCAAAATTGATTAATCTATTCGAGTTTAAGTTACTTTATTGGACTAATTCGTCAAGTAATTAATTCTCATATTAGGGAATAATATAGGCATATGTTGTTACTAAATATTAGCCAAACGTATAATTATTGTTCATTAAATCGAAAAGGAAAGAGGGGGGGGGTGCCAGTTAGTTTACTAAAATTCGATGTTGAGATGGACGAGGAATTTCATTAACGAATGACACAGACATTAAAGTGTTGGAATTTTAAACGCTTTTAGAACTTACGAGACTGCTCGTCATCGTGTTTTTTAACGAATGGGGCAAATACGACGATGGTTGAAATAACGCCAGCTGCTAAGTAGCCTAAACGGCCAAATGTAACGCCTTGAATGCCATAGGCGTTATAAAAACAAAATCCCGCCAAGCATGCAGCTAGAATGGCTACGATTATTTTCATTGTGTTTCCTTCAAATTATTACTACTATTTGTCGTTCATATTACTGAATTTAAGCTGATTAGCTACTTTTGTTTTCACTGCACAGTCGATTGTTATTGCACGATATCGACATAACTTAAATAGCGTTGTTGGATTTCTCTTACGTAATTGACAGGTTCGCTGCCGCGACAGTAGCCAAAGCGGGCTTTTTTATAGTATTTGGGTTGTTGTAGTAGCAACATCGCTTTTTCGACATTATTAAACCACACATCGCTGCGTAGGTTCATTTGTTTGGCGAGGAGCTGGGCGTCTTTTACGTGGCCAAAACCCGCATTATAAGCGGCGAGTGAAAAGTAGATTTGTTCTTGCAGCGCTAGATTTTTACTAAATCGTGCGCGAGTCCAATCAAGGTATTGCACACCTGCGCCTATCGATTGTTCGGGATTGGTTAGGTCATTGAATCCCATTTCTTTGCCGGTTCTCGGCATTATTTGCATTAAACCCTGCGCACCTGCGGCTGATTTTGCGTTGGGATTAAAGCGGCTTTCTTGATACATCTGTGCGACGATTAAACGCCAATCAAATTGATATTCTTGCGCTTTAGGCTGCACCAAAACATCGTAGGGTGACAGTGCTGAATCTGCTGAAATTCGTTTTGCTCTGTGCTGTTTCTGGTGCTTGGTATTTTTAAAGTATTTATTTTTAACGATATTAAAAAACAGCTGGCGATATTCTTTCTTCGCGTACTGATTTAAAGCCGAGAGCAACTGCTGATTGTCTTTACGCATCGCATAGCCATATTCGATGTCATTATTAAGTGTTAATGGCGTAACGATGTTTGATCGAAACTTTTGCTCAATAGCGACTAAGTCGCTGTCTGCAATGGTGAGGTCAATTTCTTGGTTCGCCACTTGTGCGATGAGTAGTTCCGTTGAGAGTGATTCGTCGGCGGCAACAATGATAGCGCCGTATTCTTTAGCTAATTGCTGTGCGGTTTGCCAAAAGGCGCTGGATTTTCTCACGGTTATACTGCGGCCGTTTAAATCCGCAAGCTGGGTGATTTTATCACTCTGCTCATGACTGACTAATAACTCAGATACCGTATGATATTTTCTACTCATAGTGAGTTGCTGCATGCGGCTGTCTGTTTTGGTGAGCGCCGAGGCAATAACATCACCTTTACCTTGATTAAGCAGATCCTCCATCTCTTGATACGAGTCGGCAACAACAACTTCTAAGCGAAGTTTATGGCGTTTGGCAAACTCATGCATCAATTCATATTCAAAGCCAACAAGCTCACCGCGCCACATAAAGTAGGTTTCGGGGCTGTTTTTAGTGATCATGCGCAGCGGTAAGTGTTTTTCTTTCATCGCTGTTAAGTCAAGAAAACGAGGTTGCGCTGTGCTACTGCTGATATGGTGGACTGCGATAAAGTTATTGAGCTTTTCTAAAAGCGAATTGTTTTCTAGCGCTACGGCCCATGCAAGTTTTCTGGTTTCAGGCAGCGTTATAAGGGATTTCAAGCCTTGTCGATAGTGCTTTAATGTATCGAACGCATTTTTGTCGAGCACGGTGAAAGTGAATTTATTTGCAAGCAAGTCATCAGCGAGTTGCTCTTGATTGATGTCGTCGGCAAACTCCGTGATTGTCCACTGTGGGTAAGCTTTTTGAATTGATTCAATATAGGCACTACTTTTTGGCACATGTACTTTAACGGTTTGCTCAGTGGTTGGGGAGGGCGTTGTCTCCGCAGCAATGAGCAATTCCTGATCTAACATGATGGGTTGGCTAAAACTCATAGACTTTAACCGATGCGGCGTAATACTTAGGTGGCGCGGAATGATGTCGGCTTTGTGTTGACTGAGTAACTCAAACATTTGCGCTAAGTTATCAACGTTTATCCACTGCACCTTTAATTGATGCTGTTTTGCAAAGTCATTAAATAAGTCGATGTGAACACGGCTAGTAACGCCAGCTCGCGGCAGGCTGGTGGGCTCTTCCCATTTTAGCTTTAGTGCTCGAATGACTTTGAGTTGCTTTATTTTATTCCAGTCTCTTTTTTCGTTAACTAGGGTTGGCTTGCGAGGCGCTTTCGGCTGACTTGGTTCAATCGGGGCTGGTTGAACAGTAGCGGTCGGTGCAGCTGGCGTGGCTTGTCTGGTGCTTTCAGATTGGCTAGGTGCTTCGCCACAGGCGCTGAGAAAAATTAACGTAAAGAAACAAGCAACCAATTGTTTTAACATGTAAATGAACCAAATTAGACAATAAAATAATCCCAATTTATTGGGCGTAATACGTTAATATTGATACATCGTAACGAGTAACAAGTTCTCAGTGGTTAACCCATTAAGTTGAAAGTAATAATATAAGTAATTCGCTAACTTATAGTTATCGTAGAGTAAAGCCATTAGGCCACTCTATTACCTCTCCAGTGGTGTATAAATATCTGAATTGACGAGCGTTATAGCCAACTTCTTTTGATTCAGTCACGAAAGTGTAATAGCAAATGCTAGAATTATTAGTGACTGCAATATCTACATCCTGACTGAGATTTTTTATTCCGTTGCCATCGTTAATAGGTACAGCTAATAATGCACTAGCATTCATAATACTATTGAAGATATCTACACAATCTTTTGGTGAGTCAACGTTTGCCCCATCATCAATACCAGCTGGTAACCCAAAGCTATTAAAGTCAAGATCACCATTTAAGTTAAGCGCATCTGTACCTTTAGGCGAACCACGCGTGATCCATAATAGATGTTGAGAATTCATTGCTGATTTGAACGCACCAAATGTCGATTTGAATACAGACAAGTGAGCTTGAGTAGAGAAGTTAACAAATTTTGGTAACGCAGTAACAGCAATAATTCCTAAAATAATAATAACAACGATGAGCTCAATTAGCGTAAAACCTTGCTGTTTGTTTGGTGTGTTTTTAAATTGATGCATTGATATTTACCAGATGTTTTTAGCTCTTGGTGTAAAGCTAAATATAACGAAACCATTGAGAAGTGATACTTAACTTTTGCTCAATATAACATTTAAATCTTAATGAGCGGAACCTCAATTTGGATGTTTATCCATAAAAAAGAAGAAGATATAGATACTCGAAATACTAAAGCGCATACTTTTAAAAGTATGCGACACCAGAGTCAAATGTAAAGAAGGCAAATTATGGGATAGTTAAGGACGTTCCAAATTATCATTAAAGTATTTAAGCCGCACAGCGCTGTTGCATGATGTCGTTTTCGTTGAGCTGGATCTTTTTGATGCGCTGATAACGTTGACATTCCCACGATGATGTCGGGAATTGTTTGTCCCACGCTTGCATCAATTGTCGCTGCGCACGGCTCATTTTGAAATGTTTGTAGGCGCTGTCCATGTAGAGGTAGGTGCGAGCTATTCGTCCACGCGCCTCTTTAGGTGGTTGCGCTTTTTTGTTTTCGATGCGCATATCACAAGCACCAAAGTCAGACTTTTCCTGCGGCTGCATTACAAAGTTAAAATTACTGCGATAGGCGTTTACAGCGCCAATAGCGGGGAATAGGTTATACATGTCAGCTTGCATCAGACGATATTCTTTACTGGCTTTATTGGCGCAGCGACGACCTTTGTATTTCTTGCCCTTACTGTTCACACATTGCGCATCACCTTCGCGCCAAGCAGCAAAAGCGCGGCCGAAGTTTTCTGCTGGCACCACGTGTTCCCATTCAATTCGCTTGGCGCGCTTTTTATACTTTGAGCTGGTGTAGCCTTTGTAATCGACTACCTGCTTTTTACCGTTAAAAGAAGCGCCACAATATAAGGTTGTGCGATGGTCGTTATAGACGTTAGCTAGGAGCTTCTTTTTGGCTTGGCTAAAAGATTCTATCTTTTGATTGTTGTGTGGTGTTGGGGTAAATCCATGCGCTGTTGATATCGCGAAGGTCGCAGTTGCTAGTAAAACTGCGTTCAAAACTTGTTGTGTTGTCACTGATTATCCTGTCAATTCATTTAGCTCAAAATAAAGCCCCGCCAATTAACATGGTAGGGCTTTGTAAGGTCTGTGATAACAAACCTGAATGTGGTGGATGCAGGGGAACAAGAATCACAACTTTACCTTCAATTATCTCAAAAAACCGAATTACTGAGATGTTTTGGCGCAAGTTTATTTGAGCGGAGTTTTGTCGTCAATATGTAGGCAGAACAACATATTACATTAAGGCTTTATTGATGCTAATTCTGGAATAGAGACGAGCTTCTTTTGCTCTATAAAATTGGATTTTAGATACGACAGCAGAGTTAGTCTCAATAATTCAAAGAGATAATTATGAGTGTCACAAATTATTGATCATTTCACTTGATTTGTATTTGGTTGTAGCGTATTTGTCTCAATACAAATATGTAGGGAAAGTAAAAACGATGGAAAATAATTTGTATCACTATACAAGTGGACATGGGTTGCTTGGAATAGTTGAACAGAGCAATCTATGGTCAACTCACTTTAGATTTATGAATGACACGAAAGAGATAAAGGAAGCTTATAACGTAACTGTTGATAATTATGAATTAATTACGCAGAAGACCATTATAAAAGTTAATGAAAAGCACAAGCGTTTCGAGGAAACGTCGAAGAGCTTGTTATCTGAATTAGAAAATATGCTTGAAAAATACGCTATGAATGCAGCTTTTTATATTACTTCTTTCACGACGGAGAGGGATAACCTGGCGCATTGGCTAACTTACGGAGGTGGGAATACATCTTACTGTTTGAATTTTGAAAGAGATAGTTTTACGGATAACAAACTAATTATAGCTAATACAACTTCAGAGCTTGTAGATGTGAAGTATTTTACGGATAAAGATGAGGTTATCGATGAATTAGTTAACGAACTAGCGTCAATTATTATTGAATGCTTCGATCGTTATATTGATGGGTGGAGTGATGAAAAATACTCTAGATTTTTTGGGGTAACTAGTTTTGAGTTATGCGAGGCAGCTTTGTTTTTTTTTGCTTCATACAAGAATGAAAAGTTTAAGGATGAAAAGGAAGTAAGGTTTATTACATCTTGTTTACAGGGGTTTACGATCAATGGCGATGAGTCGTTTGATTATTATGAGGCAAGGAACGAGTTTCATCCTAAATTAGATGAGAAAGCTGATTCTTTTATGGTGGAAAGCACTAGAGAAGATTGTTTTAGAATTAGTGCAATAGGAACGGTTGTCCCTTATATTAAATATCCAATTGAACTGAAAAACATTAAAGAGATAATTATTGGCCCTTGTGAGCATAAATCGGATTCTGCATTTGGAATGAAATCAATGACTACGAGAAAAAATTTGAGTGTAGAGATTACTAGCTCTCACTGTCCATTTAGAAATATTTAATTCATTATGGTGAGGTCAATTTGATTAATAAAATGGAGTCTTGATTCGTTATCGGCGGGGATATAATTCAAGTCCAAATTAATTGAATTTAGTCTCCTGATTGGTATTTGAATTGGAAGCTAGTGTGAAGACTATATTGATTACTGCGCTTGAAAGTAATCAATATAACGCTATTAAAAATTAAAGGAATAACATGAAATAATATCTTGTAGCATTGAGTGTAAATGAAATGGAAGTGGTTCTTAAGTCGAACGAAGAGTTAAGTGGGAATATTGTTCATATTAAATGTTGCCGTTCGGTAGGTGAATGCGAAAAAAAGGGACAGGCACAAATTTTCACCCAAGCTGTTTGATGCTAATCTAATACGGAAAAATTATGAAAAAATTGACATTAATACTGACAGGCTTTTTTAGTTTTATACTTTCTGGCTGTTCCTTATTGCCAATCAAAGCACAGATAAAAGAAGAACACTTCAGATTTGAGAATTTCAAAAGAGATAAAGGGCGGCAATTAGAGTATGTTCATCTAATGTGTTTTAAAAATAAGCCGATAACTTGGACTCAGCCAAAACAGTACATTGCAGGTGAGCATAAGCTATGGGTTAAAGCTAGAGTTTTCAGACGGGATATTCCCAACAGTAAAAGGGAGGCTTTTGCGCATTTCAAAGTGAATTTTGAGGCTGGTAAAAGTTATATGCTAAACAGAAAAATAGATGAAGATAATATCTCTATTTGGATTCAAGAAGTTGATACAGGAATTGGAGTATCAGATATCGTTGTAGTTGATTTAAAAACACCTTTGATTGAGGAATATAATTTGCGAAAACAGCAATGTGAATCAGGAACTATCTAAGAGTAGAAGATGAAATAAAGATTTGAAATGAAAATAGGCACCCATTACTCTGTAAGTATATTTCCACGAACAATCAAAATTCGAGAATTAAAAAAGGGGCTAATCAGAAAACTGATTAGCCCCTTTTTAAGGTCTGCGGTAACAGACCCGAATGTGGTGGAGGCGGCGGGAATTGAACCCGCGTCCGAAAAACCTACATCCTCGGTCCTACATGCTTAGTCATGTCTTTAGGTTAACCGCAATCACTCCGACAGACAGGATTGATATTGGCGAGCCTGATTAAATTTTAACGCTTCAACTACAGACGAAGTTTCCACGCGATCCTGTGTAGTGTGACTTTCCGAATCCCAGCGCACAAGCACACGTGGGTGGAAAGCTAGCGGCCTAAGCGGCTAGAGAGTACTGTTCGTCGTTTGCGAATAGATTTAAGTGCGGCTTTTTACGAGGCCAACCGCCCCTCGGCATGCACCTTGGGTTTCGAGAATCCCGTCGAATCCTGAATCGCCCCCAAAGCGATAATGGCTATTCTACGCGCGCTTGGCGCATTGAGCAACCAGTGACTTAATTACTTGATGGAATATCAAGCAATTAGTCGCAAGTAATTAATCGATAGTGCGCTAAGTTATTAGCGCAGTGAATCTTTCATGACACGTGATTTTTCACGTTCCCAGTCGCGCTGTTTGGTGTCGTCGCGCTTGTCGTGGGCTTGTTTACCTTTACCTAAACCGATTTCAACTTTTGCCCATGGGCCTTTCCAGTAGAGGCTGATGGCAACGATGGCGAAACCTTGGCGATCGACTAAACCTTTCAGCTTGTCGATTTCACGGCGATTAAGCAGCAGGCGACGCGGCCGCTCTGGATCGCAAAATACGTGTGTCGATGCGGTGTTGAGCGGTGTGATGTGACAACCAAGCAGTAAAATCTCGTTATTTTGCACAATACAGTAGGCTTCAGTCATGTTGACCTTGCCAGTGCGCATTGATTTTACTTCCCAGCCTTGTAGCTCAAGACCTGCTTCGGTTTTTTCTGAAATGGCGTATTCGAAATGCGCCTTTTTATTTTTGGCAATATTACCCGGACTGGTTTTCTTGTTGCCTTTGTTTTTTGCCATCTGATTTAACTCTTAACTGATGAGGTCGCGTGAAATGAAAACTAATGAATCAAGAAGTGTTGCGACGCTGAAATTGTGGCTAAGTTTACCAAGATCACAGCGGCAAGCAAGCGAAGACATTAGAAGTTGTTAGCTGTTAAGTATTTGTATCCGCTTAGGTATGAGTATTTAAGGGCGCTTGTGATATGATAGCGCCGATTTTGTAAAGGAAGAGTTATGCCTCAAGTAAACCGTAGTGCGCTGGTGATGTTTAGCGCGCAGCAAATGTATGATTTAGTTAATGATGTTGCGTCTTATCCGCAGTTTTTACCCGGTTGTGTTGGTGCGCGTGTTGTATCGTTTGATGGCAATGTGATGGTGGCGAGCGTTGATGTATCAAAGGCGGGGATTAAGAAAACCTTTACGACGCGCAATACACTGCTTGAGAATCAGCGCGTTGATATGCAGCTGGTGGACGGTCCGTTTAAGTTATTACAAGGTGGTTGGTCGTTTTTAGCACTGGATGACAATGCGTGTAAAGTCAGCTTAGATTTAGAATTTGAGTTTGATAATAAATTGGCTGAGTTGGCGTTTGGAAAGATTTTTAAAGAACTAGCAGGCAATATGGTTACGGCCTTTAGCGAACGAGCGAAACGTGTTTATGAGTGAGCAAATTAATGTATTGGTGGCTTTTGCCACGCCACAAAAACAAAAGATTATTGAATTGTCGGTTGATAGCGAATCGACGATTAGCGAGATTATTGCCAAGTCAGGCATCGATAAGTATTTTCTCGATTTTGATTTTACCAAACCAAAGGTTGGCGTGTTTAATCGCACGGCTAAGCTGACTGACACTTGTCGCGATGGCGATCGCATTGAGATTTATCGCCCGTTAATCGCCGACCCTAAAGCGGCTCGCTTGCGTCGTGCAGAGAAAGCTGTTGCAGAAGGGCGCGCAGATAAAGTGACAGGTGGTCGTGTCAATCAGGTAAGAAAAAAGGACTAATCAAGGTCTATACTTTATACATAGGTTTTACAGGGATTACGGTGAGTTAATTATGTTACAGCGCCAACGCGGTTTTACGTTAATTGAATTGATTGTCGTTATTATTATTTTAGGCATTTTAGCTGTTGTTGCAGCGCCTAAATTTGTTGATGTGCGGGATGAAGCACAACAAGCGACAATAAAAGGTGTGGGAGCTGCATTTAAAGCGGGTGTCGATCAAGTTCATTTAGCGTGGCAACTTCGAGGCAACGGGCAGGCAGTACAAGATTTTATTAAGGATGCCAACCAGATTGTTTCGTCGACGAATCCAAATCATAGGCACTTGTCGGTGAATAGTTTTGGCTATCCGGCTGATAGTCGAGGTACGAGCTTAACGATGAATAGCACAAATGACTGCATCGATGTTTGGAATTCAGTAATGGATACGCAGGGCGCTACTGTTAATAGCAATGACTCTGAGGATTATCGAGCAAGGTATAGTGCTAGCACCTGTACTTATGAATATGTTGCTGAACCGAGTTATACAATTTTTTATAATTCGAATACTGGCGAAGTCACCGTCAATTTATAAAAAGTTAGTTTCATTAAAAAGGCCGCGCTTATTATCTAAGCGCGGCCTTTTTGTGTTTGTAAGTTAAGACAGTTTATTCAGCGATTGGCGTGTTAAACGCGTCGTTTGGTGTGTAGTCACCTGTCATATCAACTAACTTATTATCTTTAAAGTTTAAGATTAGCTCGCGGTAGGTGATTGCTGCGTTACGACCTGATTTAAAGTGGTAAACGTAGCGCCATTTGTCGCCGCCGTAAACATCGTCAACCACTGGGCGACCGATGATGAAGGCTACTTGCTCTTTGGTCATTTGAACACGGAGTTTGTCGATGTCTTTTTGCTCTAAGAAGTTACCTTGAGGTTTGTCTTGTTTGTATACCAACCAATCGACAAAAGAACACGCTGGCAAGGTCAATGTTAGTGATGCGATTAGCAGCGCTTGTGATACAGATTTTAAACTCATGTTTCCTCAAATAAATAACGTCGTTAGTACTCAACTTGGAGGGCATAATAGCCAAGGGGTTCCCCAAAGTCCAAATTAAATTTTAATCTTCAACTTTGGGTGAAATAAATGCTTGGTTTTCGAGCGACATGCCATCTGGTGTTACAACAAGTGACGAGCCTTGTTCGTACCAGTCACCAAGCACGATGCGCTCGGCTGGCTTGCCGTTAAGCTCAAAATGATGACGATCAGGGCGGTGAGTGTGACCGTGAATGAGCAGTTGCACGCCGTTATCAGTCATGTCTTTTTCTACTTCACTTTGCGTCACATCCATAATCTCAAGCGTTAATTGCTTGTTAGATGATTTTGATTTGCTGCGAATATCGCCCGCAATCTTCTTTCGCATCGCAAAAGGCAGTGATAGCAGTAAGAACTTAACAATAGGGTTACGACTGCGCTTTCTAAACTTTTGATATGCAACATCGCGAGTACATAGGCTATCGCCGTGCATAATCAGCGTTGGTGTGCCGTATAAATCAATGACCTTGTGCTCTGGCAATAAAATCATGCCGCTTTGTTTGCAAAAACGTTTGCCAATAGTGAAGTCGCGGTTGCCGTGAATGTAGTAAATTGGCACGCCAGTATCGTTAAGCTCTTTAAGGCGCTCGCTCACGTGCTTGATCATCGGACACGGATTATCATCGCCAAACCACACTTCAAATAAGTCACCTAAGATATAAAGTGCATCACAACCAACGGCGTCGTTACGCAAGAAGTGACAAAAAAGATCGGTAATGTCTGTGCGATCGCGATGGAGGTGTAAATCAGCAATAAATAGCGTTTTGCTCATTGAACGGAAGAACCTTGCTTAGTAATTGTGAAAATTGGCAGTGCAAACAAAAAGGGCTAAGCGAAAGCTTAACCCTAATGACGAATTAGTCGATGAAAGATACTTTCTCGATAACTACTTCATCTAATGGAACGTCTTGGTGGTAACCACGGTTGCCAGTCTCAACTTTCTTGATCTTGTCAACAACGTCCATACCTTCAACAACTTTAGCGAATACACAGTAACCCCAACCTTGCACAGACTCGCTAGTGAAATCTAGGAAGTTGTTGTTGCTAACGTTGATGAAAAACTGTGAGCTTGCTGAATGAGGATCTTGAGTACGTGCCATTGCTAGCGTACCGATTTCATTTTTAAGACCGTTGTTTGCTTCGTTTTCAACACAAGTTACTGTGTCTTTTTCTAACATGCCGCTTTCCATGCCGCCGCCTTGAACCATGAAACCATCGATTACGCGGTGGAAGATAGTACCGTCGTAGAAACCTTCTTTAACGTATTTTTCGAAGTTTGATACAGTTTTTGGTGCTTGTTCTGCGAATGTTTCGATTTTGATATCACCGAAGTTAGTGGTCATTAAGATCATGAAATTAACCTGTATTAGTGTGTTTGAATTGGCGCGATTTTACCTTGTTTAGCACTAATGGCAAAGCAAAGGCTTAAAATTAGAACTAAATTGCGAGTTAGTGATGGTTTTTCGTTAATCTTTAAGCGCCAGTGCGCCAATGTATTGAGCTGTTTTGGCGCAACTGATAAACTCACCGTCTTTAATTGTTAGTCTCAAGGAATACACTCCCAATGTTATCTATTTACAACACGCTTACGCGCCAAAAAGAAGTCTTTAAACCGATTGTTCCCGGTAAAGTTGGCATGTATGTGTGTGGAGTGACCACTTATGACTACTGTCACATCGGTCACGGCCGTACTTACGTGTTTTTCGATACTATTGTGCGTTACCTGCGCTTTAGCGGTTACGAAGTAAAATACGTGCGTAACATTACCGATGTTGATGACAAAATCATTGCCCGTGCCAATGAAAACGGCGAATCGTTTATTGAACTCACTGAACGTTTTATCGAGATCATGCACGGTAACTTCAAGTCGCTAAACATGGTTGAACCCGATGTTGAGCCAAAAGTATCGACTCACATTCCTGAAATCATCGAAATCATCGAAAAGCTAATTGCCAAAGAGCACGCTTATGTGGCTGACAATGGCGACGTGCTGTTTTCTGTACCTAGCTTTGATGATTACGGCAAGTTAAGCGGTCAAGATTTAGATGCACTGCAACTTGGCGCCCGTGTCGACGTGGTTCAAGACAAACGTAATCCAATGGATTTCGTATTGTGGAAGAAGGCTAAACCAGAAGAGCCAAGCTGGGAATCACCATGGGGCGAAGGTCGTCCGGGCTGGCACATCGAGTGTTCGGCGATGAACGCGAAACACCTTGGTGAAACCTTCGATATTCACGGCGGCGGCAGTGATTTAACTTTCCCACATCACGAGAACGAAGTAGCGCAATCATGTTGTGCACACGGCACGAACTACGTGAATACGTGGATGCATTCTGGCATGGTACAGGTGAACAAAGAAAAAATGTCTAAGTCGTTAGGCAACTTTTTTACTATCGAAGACGTGCTAAAAGTATTTGACGCTGAAACTATTCGTTTCTTCTTGCTAAACGGTCACTACCGCAGTCAGCTGAACTACTCAGAAGATAACCTGCATCAAGGTCGCAGCGCGTTAGAGCGTTTATACACGGCACTGCGCGGTGTAACGCCAGCGGCGAATGTTGATATGGATAACGATTACGTTAACCGCTTCAAAGTAGCGATGGACGATGATTTCAACACGCCAGAAGCATTACCTGTGTTGTTTGAATTGGCGAAAGAAATCAATCGCGTTAAAGATACTGATAGCGATAAAGCAAGCGAGTTAGCGGCTATCTTAATTGAGCTTGGTAGCGTGTTAGGTGTGCTGCAATCAGATCCTGTTGCCTTCTTACAGGGCGGCGGCGAAGACGATGAAACAGCGATTATCGAAGCACTTATCACTAAGCGTAACGAAGCTCGTGCTAGCAAAGATTGGGCAGCTGCCGATGCGGCGCGTGATGAGCTAACAGCAATGGGTATTGTACTTGAAGACAGCGCTGGTGTTACCAGTTGGCGTCGTGTATAAAACACCCTAACTAATACGTTAAAATAGCGGCACTTTTCAAGGTGACACTGTTTGCATTTATCGATAATTACATCGATGAATGTACAGCTGCCTTGGCTTAGTGCCTCTTTTTTTGCCTTAAATTTATTCCCACTTATTGATTGGTATTAGATATTTAAGCGCGTAATGCGAGGCCTGACTTTTGTTTTAATTTATATGGCCAATTTATAGATATGAATATCAATCAGTATTTTAATCAAGGCGCAGGGGCGTCTTTTTCTTTTACGCGTGAACAAGCGAGCAGCTTCGCTAAAGATATCGCGGGTGACTTCAATCCACTGCATGATGTAGAAACTAAAAAATTCTGTGTTCCAGGTGACTTATTGTTCTCAATTGCGCTAGCCAAATTAGGCGTGAGCAAGAAAATGCAATTTACTTTTTCTGGCATGGTAAGCGATGGCATTGAACTTGATTTTTCATGTAACGAAGCAGCCAACATCAAAGTAATTGATGGCAGTGAGAAAGAGTATCTATCGATTAATCGCGACGGTGAAAAAAGCGATAACGCGGAGCTAGCGTCATTACTAGCTCAGCGTTACGTAGAATTCTCTGGTCATACTTTCCCACACGTTTTAGTACCGCTAATGGAAAAAGAAAACGCGATGATTAATCCAGCGCGCCCATTAGTGATTTACGAGAATATGTCGATTGATTTAGATCGCTTAGACATCGCTAACCCAACGCTTGAAGTAACGAACACCGAGTTACAAGTAAACGGCAAACGCGGCCGCGCTATCTTACAGTTTGTCTTTAAAGATGGCGATGAGGTTGTAGGCCGTGGCGAAAAACTAATGGCGTTAAGTGGTTTACGTGAATTTGATGCAGCGGTAATCAACGCTGTCGTTGAAGATTACAACGAGCGTAAGAAGGCTTATTTTGCATAGGCAAAATAAGCTTATTGAAAAGAAAATAACTTAGGTTAATTATTGTTAGTTAAATGAAAATTTGAATATTCGAGCACGGTTTGGTGTGCTTATAAGATGTAAATGCTTAATTGAAATTCGCGAAAGCACACCAGTTACTTTTCTTTGCGTCGCCAAAGAAAAGTAACCAAAAGAAAGGCGACCCGTGATTTAGCGTTGATTCTTAAATCATAAATTGCCTATTCAATATCGTATTTGATCCGCATCTCGGCAACTGCTCCTGCGTTGCTCTACCTCCTGCATCCATGCAGTCGCTTGCGGCAAATACTCAAAAGTTTGTCTGGAACAAACTTTAACAGCTTTAGCTGACCTCGAAGAGGTGAGTACAGGGAATGTACGAATCAAAATCATCCCTGATTTTTGCATTGGTCAATTTCTAATTTAAGACGCTAAATGGCGGGAATTGTCCGTGCCGTAAGCCTATCGAAACACTTTACAGATTAGAACTAAGCAGCTTCGGCTGCTTTTTTTATGGCTGCGTCAATGTTATTAGTAAGAGTCATAAGTCTATTTTCAAAGGAGAGAGCAATGAGTGATGACAATATTCCTACAAAACCAAGTGTGCTAGAGCCATCGTTAGATGGTGATGATTGGCTTAACAACATCATTGGTCATTCTATTGACAATCCGCTGATTGCTTATTCGATGGAGCATGAATATCAATACATTGATGACGTTTATCCCCATGATCGCATCGTGCAGCAGCGACTCATCGAACGCGATGGTAAATTCTTCGATGAGTTCGTGCTAGAAAATACCGATGGGCTGTCGGGTAAAGTCACTCAGCACTCGCTGTTTTTCGATATTAATGCGTTTTACCAGCCATAACTACATCCTGTGGGGCTAGCGGCATCATCTTAAATTGCTTTATGGCGTAAATTGCACTGACAATTGGGCAGATTAAATTGAAAAATGCATAGGGAAGATACGCAAAAGTTGCTACGCCTAATGCGCCAGCCATGTAAGCGCCACAGGTATTCCACGGCACTAGTGGGCTGGTGATAGTGGCAGAATCTTCAATGGCGCGGCTTAAATTCACTGTATCGAGTTGATACTTTTCATATTCCAATTTCAGCATCCGACCCGGCAGTACGATCGCAATGTATTGATCTGACGTGATGATGTTGGTGCCAATACAGGTCGCTAGTGTGGTTAACACTAAGCTGGTTGTGCCGTTAACTAGCGATAGAATTGATTGCAGTAAGCGTTTTAACATGCCGCCCACTTCCATAATGCCGCCAAATGCCATGGCACACATAATGAGCCAGATGGTGGTTAGAATGCTGCTCATGCCGCCGCGACTTAGCAGGGCGTCGAGATCTTTATCGCCAGTATTGGCAACATAGCCATCGAACATTGCAATCCATAAACCTTTAATTGCCGCAACAGCGGGTAAAAGTGTTGTATCACTCACGCCTTTGATAATGGCGTCATATTGGAAAACAAGGGCGCAAATAGCGCCTGCAATGGTGCCGAGAATAATGGTGGGGAAGGCGGGCATTTTGCGATAGGCCAGTACTAACACCACTAACAGCGGAAACAATAAATGTACGCCGACATCGTAGTTTTGCTCTAACAACTGCAAGGTAGTCTCAACCCCTAAACTACCGCCAGATATTTCAGCGTTGATGCCTATGACATAAAAAATAACCAGCGCAATCAAGATGCTTGGCGTGGTGGTCCACAGCATGTGCTTGATGTGTTTAAAAATATCGGTGCCTGCCACTGCTGGCGCGAGATTGGTGGTGTCAGATAGCGGCGACATTTTATCGCCAAAGTAAGCGCCACTAATAATGGCGCCAGCAGTAATTTCGACACTTAAATTAAGCACGCCTGCAATGCCAATGAGTGCGATGCCCAAGGTGCCTGCCACTGTCCATGAACTGCCGATACTCAAGGCGACAACTGCACAGAGTACACAGCTAGCGACATAGAAATATTGCGGGCTAAGGAGCTTCATGCCGTAGTAAATCATGCTGGGCACAGTGCCACTAAGTAACCACGTACCAATTAATGCGCCAACGGCAAATAAAATAAGGAATGCGCCCGATGCGCTGGCGATAGATTGGGTGATGCCTTGTTCTAAGGCTTGCCACTGATGACCGTTCTTCACGCTAATCGCGAGCGCAATACAGGCGGCGAGAATGAGGGCGATTTGATTGGCACCTGATGAGCTATCAGAGCCAAACAAATAGACGGAGGCGCTAAGCATTAGCACCAAGGAAATAACAGGGATGAGGGCGTCTAATAGGCTCGCATCTTTCGCTGGTGCTGTGCTTATCGTCATAAATTACTCCTGTGCACTTAAACTGCTAAGGGCGCAGTCTAATTGGCTAACGAAGTAATCTACATTGGCGCGATTAAACACAATCGGCGGCTTGATTTTCAGCACATTGTTATGCGGACCATCGAGGCTTAGTAAAATGTGCTGACGCTTTAATATTTCACATAGCGCTTTAGCTTGCTCTGTCGCTGGCGTTAATTGCTCATCGAGTACTAATTCAGCGCCAATAAATAACCCAAGGCCACGCACATCGCCGATTAATGGCTGAGTCGCAGCAAGCTCTCGTAGCTGCGCCATGAAATAATTACCTGTATCGAGAGCATTCTCTCGTAGGTTTTCTGACTTGATGGTGTCGAGTACCGCATGGCCAATGGCGCAAGACACTGGGTTACCACCAAAGGTATTAAAGTATTCCATGCCAGTAACAAAGGCATCGGCGATGGCTTTGGTGGTGACAACTGCTGCTAACGGGTGGCCGTTACCGATAGGTTTACCAAGGGTGACGATATCTGGCACCACATCTTGAGTTTCAAAAGCCCACCAGTGACTGCCAACGCGACCAAAACCTACTTGTACTTCATCGGCAATACAGATGCCGCCAGCGGCGCGCACTGCTTGATAAACAGTTTTTAAATAGCCATTTGGCATAATTAAGTTGCCGCCAACACCTTGCAGCGATTCACAAATAAAGCCGCCAAGCTGTTTACCGCTGTTGCTGAGGTGATTAATTTTATCGACCGCATATTGTGCATATTGACGGCCTGACGCTTCACTCATGCCTTTGATTTCACCGCGATAAGGATCTGGCATTGGCACTATGTGAATATTATCTGCCGCACCTTCACCGCCGGGACCGTTAAATTTATATGGGCTAATTTCAATCGCTTTGTTGGTATGGCCGTGATAAGCGCCATCCACCACTAACAATTCTTGTGAGCCAGTGGCGCATTGCATTAAACGCATCGCCAGTTCGTTGGCTTCGCTGCCTGAGTTTACAAACATCACCACCGATAGTTCATCGGGCATGGTCTCTAGAAGTGCTTGTGAGTAGTCCACTAGGTTTTGGTGCAAATAACGGGTATTGGTGTTGAGTGTCGCCATTTGCGTTTGGCCTGCGGCAACCACTTTCGGGTGACAATGGCCGACGTGACACACGTTGTTCACCATATCGAGATAGGCGATATCATTTTCATCGAGTAAATATTGGCCTTGGCCGCGCTCGATAATTAGCGGCTGCTGATATGAAATACTCAAGGTTTGAAAGAGGTTTTCTTTGCGCTTGGCGATAATGTCATCGTGACGATTAGAAGCAAATGGTGTGATATTACACAAACGCTGTAGCTCGAAACCGATGGTTTTAGCATCAAAACTTAGTAATTTTTCGATAGCGCGCCATGCTGGTTTTGCTGAAATCAGCAGGTAGTCGTTATCTGGCTCTTCTAAAATCGCTTTCGCGCTGTTACATACGCTGGTGGCGAGTCGCGCGCAAATAAGTGGAAACAGCACCCACAATTCCACTGGCAGCAATGGATTGTGCTCGTGATAACTTTGAGTAATGGTTTTTATGACGTTTAGCGGTTCTTCGGTGTCGAGCATCGCATAAGTAATGGCAATGGCGAGTTCGTTAACACGGTAGCTGTGTACCATATCGCCAAAATCAATTAAGCCGCTGATATTCGCTGATTCTTCAGCACTATCGAGCAGCAAATTATAATCGTTAATGTCGTTGTGGATAACTGCTTGCGGCAGTTTTTCGTCAAATGGCGTTAGCTGTTGCGCTAGCATGGCGCGAATAGTTTCAATCTGAGCACGCTGGGTATCGTCTTTAAGGTAATCAATTTTGCTATCGATAACGTGCGGCGCTTGTTTGAGATCCCAATCTAAGTAGCGATTGGCGCTTGGATGAGTAAAACCCGCCGTCTGTTTTGAAAGCTGAGCAGTCATCGCGCCGAGTTGCTGATATTGGCGCTCGCCAATCTTTGAGTGGTTGGCAAAAAATACTCCATCAACAAAACTCAGTAATCGCATAAAGCGAGGCTGGCCATTTTCATCGAATAGGGTGACGATGTCTTGCTGTTGACGAGTTTTAATCGGCAGCGGCGTTTCGAAACTGTCACAACTGCTTGTTGTTTCTTTATTCGGCGCTCTGTCAGATGGAGAATGCTGTAAATGATTCATTAATGCATTTTGCATCGCCAGCTCGGCCATTGGCTCATCGGCATTTGCAATCTTAAGAATAAATCGCATGCCATCGCTGCTGGTTAGGAGGAAATTAAAATCGATATAGCCGGGTAATTGTTTGGCTGTGACGTCTAATCCGTAGTGTTTTAAAACAAGTTCAACAATTTGCTGAGTAGAAATTGGATTAGTAATAATGTCTTGCGACATGAGACGACCTTATGATTGAAATTAATTTTGTATACTATATACAGTTGATTTTGCTTTGTATACTATACGGTTCTTGTTATTAATTTAGCCAATTTAGGCTAATCATATTCGCTTCTGACAGGACATTTTATGCAAACTCACATCTGGTTAAGGGCTGAAACTAAACCTATGGAAGAGCGCATTGCGCTAACACCCAATATTGCAAAAACCTTGATTGACGCAGGCTTTAAAGTCACAGTTGAAGAGTCTGAGCAAAGCGCTATTAGCGCGCAAAAGTTTAGCGAAGTAGGTTGTGATATCGCGCCTGCGCATCAATGGAAGTCGTTAGAAGATAACGACATCATTATCCTCGGCTTAAAAGAATTAGAAGAGTTATCCTCGCCGCTGTCACATCGCCATATTCATTTCGCTCATGTCTATAAAGAGCAAAGCGGTTGGCAAAACGTATTAAATCGTTTTGTTGAAGGCAAAGGGCAGTTGTTTGATTTAGAATACCTCGTCGATGAAAACGGTCGCCGTGTTGCTGCCTTTGGTTTCTGGGCAGGCTTTGCGGGTGCTGGTGTGGCTTTAAAAGCATACGCGGCGCAAGATGCTAACAATGTTGAAGCGTTAGGAACCCTTACGTCTTACACTAGCCAACAGGCAATGGTGGACGAAGTTAAAGCCGCGTTAGCGAGTAAAACAGCGCCGAAAATGTTGGTGATTGGCGCGAAAGGACGCAGCGGTAAAGGCGCTGTAGAGTTTGCCAAGCGCGTTGGTGTCGATGTAACAGAGTGGGATATCGAGGAAACGAAAGCTGGCGGCCCATTTGAAGATATTCTGTCGTTCGATGTTGTAGTGAATTGTATATTCGTACAAAGTGCACTGCCTCCGTTTGTAACGAGCGATATGTTAACGCAAGCAAATCGCCAGCTGTCGGTTATTTGCGATGTCAGTTGTGATCCTTACGGTGATTACAACCCACTGCCGATTTACGATCGCTGCACTACCTTCGATAAGCCATTGTTACGTTTAATTGATGGCGAAAGTCCATTAGATTTAGTCGCTATCGATCATTTACCGTCGCTGCTACCTGTGGAATCGAGTGAAGATTTCTGTGAACAATTACTACCTCATTTGTTGCAATTAAACGATATGAATCAAGGAGTATGGCAGCGCGCAAACAACGTATTTAACGAAAAGCTTAAGCAGCTAACATAAGCAAAAAGACAAATAAAAAATAAGAGAAGATTATGAAAACAATTCATTGGTTAGGCGCTGGTTTGTCGTCACTACCTGGCATTAAAAAAATCGCTTTATCGCCACAGCCATTAATTTTGTGGAACAGAACTTTGGCAAAGGCTCAAGAAGCCGTTGATGCGATGGGCTGTGACGTTGCGGTGAAACAACTTGATTGGGACGCGCTAACGCAAGCGGTGTCAGCAGGGGATGTAGTTGTTTCTATGCTGCCAGCGACAATGCATTTACAAGTTGCCGAGCTGTGTTTAGCCCGCAACGCGCATTTTGTATCAAGCAGCTATATTTCACCTGAAATGCAGGCGCTAGATGCCAAGGCTAAAGCTGCTGATTTATGTTTTGTTAATGAAGTGGGTCTAGATCCGGGTCTTGATCACCTGCTAGCCCATGCCTTAGTTGAAGACTACCAATCATCAGCGCATTTTAACAAAGACAACCAGCACTTCTTCCGCTCATACTGTGGCGGTTTCCCAAGCGTTGCTAACGATTTTAAATACAAATTCTCTTGGTCACCGCTAGGCGTATTAAAAGCATTAAAATCACCAGCGCAGTGGATTGAAAATGGCGAACAAGCCACCACTGAAAAGCCGTGGTTAGCGCTGCAAGACTATCAAGTGACTTTGGCAGATGGCACTAATGAAACTTTCCAAGCCTATCCAAACCGTGATTCAGTGCCATTTGTTGGTCAATACGGCATGGATGACGGCTGGAACGTTCAGCAATTTGTGCGTGGCACGCTGCGCCTAAACGGCTGGGCACAAGCGTGGGATGAACTCTTTACCCAAGTTGATACGTTAACGGGGGAAGAGGGCATGGCGAAACTTGCAGCCATCAGCGATGAGCTGTGGGACAAATACCAATACAACGAAGGCGAAGCCGATCGCGTAGTGTTATCAGTTGAGCTAGAAGTTAAAGATCCTAGCGGTGAAAACACTGTATTCAAGCAAGCTTACGGCATCGATGAAATCGGCAACGAACGCGGCTCTGCCATGGCACGTTTGGTGTCATTAACAGTTGCAATCGCGATTGAATCACTACTTGCAGGCGAACTACCAGCAGGCGTATCGCCAGCGCCTCATAAAAAGGTGATTGTCGATGGTTGGTTAGAGCAACTAGCACAACTAAACGAGCGCGTATTTGTTTCTTAGTTGTTTACAAGTAAGTTCGTAACTATGAAAAGGCTGGAATGATTTCCGGCCTTTTTTGTGGAGATTTGTGATGATTAGCTTTTTGAGATAGTTATGTACGCCTGAACCGAGATTCAATGAGAGATTTTGCTGACAACAGTTCTTTAACTATTTGACAAATATTGTTTTTATTACTAGTTTGGTTGCTTATTTTTAATTAGTGAACCGGTGTTATTGAACATGCGGGATAATATACTGCTCTGCGCCTAGGAAAGTTTGTGCCTTCAATTACAGAAAGAGAAGAGTTTTGGTTCCCATGTGATTGTGGTGAAGAACATAAGAATAAATTTATAGAGGGGCTTTCCGTAACTGAAAAAGGTGACTCTACGGAGTTTTCGGTTGCTTTACTCAATCACAACGAAGAAAAACATATTTGGTTAGCAGTTTTCATGAATGGATGCCAAGGGATTACTGAATCACCTTGTTTTTTATCTGCGCATATTTATCTAAATGAAGGGACGTTATGTTTTAGTATACAAGATGCGGAAAAATCTCCATTCACAAATGTTTATGAAGATAATCTTTATCGTATCAGTAGAGAGGAAATTTTGGCTGCTGAAGGTTTAAAAGATGCAATTGCCACATTCTACCAAGACATATCTAAAGTAGACATGGAAATAGGTTTATATCTATTCTCCAGCTAATTGAATTATCAGATAAATGAAAAATCGGAATCCATAAATATCTAGCGATTGCTAATCTTAGGGGTCAACGATTTAACGTTGTTGGTTCTCGTTACTATCTGATTGGGCGCAGTGTAAATGAGAGGTATCCGATTTGAAGTACTGGATGGGTATTATTGGGCATTCAGACCCAGCTGCCTAATTTTAGAATTTATGTCCACACAGAGGGATTATGGGAAGTCAAAACCAAATAAAATCTAAGTTGCTTGAAATAGAAGGCGGAAAATTTCAAAGACTCTGTGATGATTGGCTGTATCGAAAGGGGTATGAAAATATAAATCCAATCGGAATGATGGATACTACCGATAGAGTGGTTAAGGGAACACCCGACTGTTTGTTGATGCAGGCAAATGGAAAATATATTTTTTCAGAATATACCGTTCAACAGGACCGTCTAGCCAACAAACTAAAAGATGACATTGAAAAGTGCTTTGATGAAAATAAAACAAGCATTCCTGTAGATGAAATCAGTGAAATAATCATATGTTATTTAGGTAAACTTACTACAGAAGAAATCAACGAACTCCGAACCTTTTGCTACGATAGAGAAGTCATGTTGACTCTTAATGGGCTTGATTCAATTTCTTTAAGCATTAAGAATTCTTACCCAGTCATTTCGGAAACTTATTTAGATTTACCTTTAGATACTGGCCAATTATTGAGCGTTGATGATTTTATCGAGAGGTACGGTAGGAGTAACTTTACAACGTCTATAGACAATGAATTGCTGTTCTGTGACGATTTGTTGAATAATGCGGTTCGAACACTGGAATCATCAAACTTCTTGCTTGTATCAGGTGCAGCCGGATTAGGAAAAACATTATTTTCAGTCACTTTGGCAAAACGAATTCTGCAAGAGAATGAAGATACCAATGTTATTTGTCTTTTTGATAAAGGCGCAGACCTAATAAGGGATATTACTGCGTACTTTAGTGAGCCTGGTGATTATTTGATTTTTGTTGATGATGCTAACAGATTGGATAACAGGCTTGATTATATTCTTCATTATCTAACTGAAAAAGATGAAAACCGAAGTTTTCGCATCGTTGCCACGGTGAGAGATTATGCGCGAACTTCTGTAATCGAAAAAGTTAGCAAATACACTGAACTTCATGAGCAGGTTATTACGCCGTTAACCGACGAACAAATTAAAGAACTGGCTGAATCATTGTTTGGCATTAAAAATGGGGAGTATCAAAAACGAATTCAAGAAATATCCTGCGGCAATCCACGATTGGCTGTAATGGCTTCAAAAGTTGCTATAGAGACAAATCAAATACAATCCATTCAAAATGTCACTTCCTTGTATAGCGATTACTTTGGCGAAAATGAAAACGTAAAACTTGTTCTTGAAGATGAAAGGTTAGTTCTCGCGGCTTGCGCTATTTCGTTTTTTAGAAAGATTGACAAACTTAATGAACAACAAATGGGGATGGTAGAGAACTCTTTCGGTATACAGGCTGAGGAGTTTTGGGAACTTGTTGATATCTTGCATAAAAATGAGTTGGTGGATTTGTATGAAAATGAAGTGGTAAAAATATCTGACCAAGTTTTATCTACTTACCTTTTTTATATAGCCGTCTTTGAAAAAAAGATAATACCATTTTCGTCAATTGTTAAAGACTTCTATCCAGACTATACCAGAACTATTGTTGATTCACTTAACCCTATCATTAGTGCATTTGACCAAAGGAAAGTTGTTGCTGGCATTAGGAGTGAGGTTAAAGACATATTTGAAAAGTATTCTGAAAATGAGAACGTCGATAAATCAATAGAGTTTTTAAGCACTTTTTGGTTTGCTCTACCAACAGAGGCTTTGGTTTTTTCATCAAAGGTTATTAACGGAATGCCAGACGTTGATATTGATTGGAAAGGTGAAAGTTATGAAGAGGCTAAGAACGAAGCAGATAAATCATCTTTAATCAATTTGCTGACAAGTTTTAGGTTTTATGATGAGCAAGAATTCAAAATGTCTTTTGAATTGCTGCTTCAATACCTTGCTAAAAGTAAGGCGTCCCTTGGCTTTGTAATACGAGCACTGTCAGAACGTTACAATTTTAAGCCTAATGATTGTCGATACGGCTATTGTGTACAATCGTTCATTGTTGATAAGTTGATACAACAAATGGACAAAGGGGAGAACTACTTATTTAGTCGGCTTTTTATTTTAACGGCTAGTTACCTGTTAAAAGTTGAGCACAGAGAGCATCAGTGGTCTCGCGGTGATGCAATAAGTATTATAACTTTTAGGCTATCTCCTGATGAATACCTACTCGCTTTAAGAGATAAGATTATCTCAAACCTATCTTTTTTAATGAATAAAGAAGAGTTGCAACCTTTTGTTATTGACGTAATTAAAGAGCACATAGGCAGAGCAAGATATGAAGGAGCGGATATGGCTGAGGCTGACCTTCCTTATTTTGAACGATATTTTGTTAAAAAGTTAGACAAAGATAATTTGTCTCACTGCATGATGATGCAAGATTATTGTGAGCACCTTGAATCTTTGGAATTGAACTATCCAGTGGAGTGGAAAGAAGAGTTCTTTAATGAAACGCTTAAACTTTCAAACTTACTTCTTGAAGACAGGCATGAAGGGCGCATGCTTGAAATGGGTTATGAGGAATACAATCAATACCGCCATCAGAGTTTAGTTGAACATTTTAAAGGTATTTCAATAGCAAATTTCATTGATTTCATTGATAGGTGCAAAGAATTGAATAGTGCCCTGTCGGGTAGAGATAGGGACTATTCCTTAAAAAATGGAATTGAAATGAGTTTTCGTGCAATCGCTGAATCAGCACCAGAACTCTTTCCCGATATTGTATCTAATTACATGGATTATGATGACTCTTTTGAAGTAAATCCTCATTTCATAGTAACCGACCTGTTTAAGGCTCAATCGAGCGAAGATGTTTTCTTATTGTTAAACAGCAAAGAATATCGGTGGAAGAAACTATGGCTATCTACTTATTTTGCATTGTTACCAGAGGAGTCCATTGTTGATAATGACGCGAATTTATTAATAGAGCATATCAGCAATACTCCAAGCAATGAATTGCGAGGTTGGCTAGATTATTTAGATAAGTATAAGCGTGTTGACGATGATATATATTGCAAAATTGTCAGAATTTTAACGGATAAATCCAGCGAAGATGCTAACTATGCAAGATCACTAGGGCACCTATTCAGCAGCCACTCCAGTATATTTGGCAACTGGTTTGAAGTATTTGAGCCAGACGAGGAATTGGTTTTTGATGCGTACTTAGCCGCCTACAGTCTAGAGCGCTATTGGGATTATTCTGGCGACGCTTTAAAACATCTTTTAGATAGACGGTTTGAGTTTTTATATAAATTGATCGATCAAATATATGAAAAGGAAAGATGGCCTGACTTGCACACAAATTTGCCAGAGTTAAATTTTTTGTGGGAAAGAGAGGGCTACGTCGAAGAAATTGAAGAATACGCGAAATATCTTCAGAGTAAAGATGAACACTCTTTCAGTTATAGAGAAAATATATTTAGTAAGTTATTCACTAAAGAAAAAGGTAAAACTGAATCGGAAGAAATGGTTCAGAAAAAACATGATTTTTTCCGTAATGCCGTCAAGAAAAATGCAACGGATATTAAATTTATGTGCTTTTTATTTAATTCTGCACAATACCTTAGTGAAGAATTCAGGCGGGAACTATTAGGTTTATTTCTTAGTGAAAATGATAAATTTGAGGACTTTCAAACGTTAGATTATGAACTAACTACTTGGTCGTGGTCAGGAAGTCGAGTTCCCATCTTGGAGCGAGAAAGGAATTTTCTTGAAGGTTTACTACCGCTTTTTAATTCCATTAAGTTTCTTGAGCATAAATCCTATGTAGAGATACAAATTGAGAATAAATTAAAATCTATTGAATATGAAAAGAAGAGAGATTATCTGGAAAGCAGATAGCTTGATATATAGTGAAAGAACACTGCACTATAACGGTAAATAATAGACATCCAAAAGTTTCTGGCAATAAATCCATTTTGTCCTAGGCTAATAATCTCTCTTGGTTGAGGAGGTTGTTATGGCTAGAGCAAGAAACTGTCTAATTGATTTAGACGCCACACCTTTCTATCACGTCATTTCTCGTTGTGTTCGCCGTGCTTTTCTGTGCGGTGAAGATAAATATTCCGGTAAGAACTACAACCACAGACGCCAATGGGTATTGGATAAACTTCATGCGCTAGCGGAGATTTTCGCCATCGATATTGCTGCTTATGCAATTATGAGTAACCATTACCATTTAGTATTGCGTGTAGACCGAGCGCGTGCGTTAATTTGGTGTGATGACGAGGTGATTGAACGTTGGTATCAACTGCACAAAGGTCATCCAGTCGTTGATAGGTATCGGAAAGGCGAGATAGACGATAAAGCGAGTCTAGCCAAAGTTGCTGAAGTAGTGGCAATGTGGCGGCTGAGGCTTTATGACATTAGCTGGTTTATGCGCCATCTCAATGAGTCGATAGCTAGAGCGGCAAATAAGGAAGATAACTGCAAAGGGCGCTATTGGGAAGGTCGTTACTATTCTCAGGCATTGTTGGATGAATAAGCATTGCTATCATGCATGATGTATGTTGATTTAAATCCTGTTCGGGCTGGTATGGCTAGAAACTTAAAAGAGAGCGAATTTACTTCAATTCAAGCCCGAATTCGCAGTTACGAGCAAGACCGAAAAGCTGCTTCCAAAGACAATAAAGTCCTACCCAAGCAACCCGCTAAACTGTTGCCATTTGGCAGTTCAAAACAACCCCTTGCTATTCCATTTACCCTCTATAATTACTTTGAACTGGCGGATTGGAGCGCAAGGCAGATAGTGCCTAATAAGCGCGGATTTGTGGAAGAGCATCAGCCTAAATTACTTGATAGTTTGGGAATTGCTAGTGACGACTGGATAGAAATTGTTAATCATTTTAGACGTCAGTATGGTAACTTCGCAGGTTCTCGAGAGCGGTTGAGACAATGTGCTAACGACCATCATCACTGTTGGTATAAGGGCGTTGGCTGACGGACAAACTAGCCAAGCTATCTGAGAAATGTAGATAATCGAGCTGTTTACAGACTTTCTTTGTACTTTTATCGGTGTCTGATAGCAAAAAACACTTCTAAAACGATTTAATACCGAGTTTAACGAAATCAAATTGTTAATTGATTGAAATTTGGTGCAAAACGAATTGCAAAAAAGTGGCTGAACGTCCATGCTAACTTTTGGGTGTCAATATTTTTAGGATATCGAGCATTTCATGAATTCTGAGGTGTTTAAAAATGCCTAACAAGGTTGTATTTTTTCCTTTCTTTGTGACAAGTCATATACTTGGCATTCAATTTAGCAGCAAACTTCGACGTTAAGTTGCTCACTAGAATGGGGCTTTAGTAGCAATGGTTAAAAAAATTTTACTGCTCATATCTGTACTTTCGTTATTGAGTTTTTCTGGTTTTTCTATTTGGTTTGTACAATATAGCTATGAGCAATCTAAATCTAAATTCACTCGTAATGAAATGATAGAGTTGCAAGCTCAGTTTGAAGCAAAATTAGAGGATGAAACAATTCCAATTGATCGTGCAGAGTTAGTTTCAATCATAAAAAAACAGCATAGTCTTAATATATCGAAAGAGGAGTATGCACAAGCTCAATTTAGCTCTAGCAATAGTATGGCAGAGTTGTTAGCTACCTTACTGTTGATACATTTAGCTATATTGTTTTTCACTGTTGAGCTAAAGGGCAAGCCTAGGAAGCAAATTAATAGTGATCAAAAATAGTAGGAAGTTCCTAGTAACTGTTGAGTTGAAGCTTTCCTCTTATCTCCATTAAAGCGCAGCCCACTGCGCTTTTTTCATGCCAGTACATTCATTACGTTTTTATTTGAACACTTCCATTTTTACAAATACACACCATCAATTGTTATGTTATAACGTATTGTGGTAAGCTTTTAATAAGCGTGTTTTAAAAGAGTGTGATTGTAAGATTATGAATGGACTATCGGCGAGCGAAATGACGGCGAAAACGGTGAATGTAGATGCAGGAAAAGAGCCATTAGCATTACAACTCGCCTTTGCTGAGCAGGTTTGCCTTGCTAATCATTCTTCGTTGACTCCTAATCGCAAGAAGGTGTTGTCGGTATTGCTAAGTGAAAACAAGGCACTGTCGGCATACGATATTAAAAATGAGTTGAGTGAAATTTATGGCAAGATTCCTTTGCCAATGACCATTTATCGCTCTTTGGAATTCTTAGTCAGCATCGATTTGGTGCATCGTTTAGATACGGTGAACAAGTTTGTGATTTGTCGTCATTTTGGCTGTCAGCATCAACATCAGTTTCCTCATTTTTTAATTTGCCAGAAGTGTGGTCGTGTCGATGAGGTGAGTGAACAAATGCAGCATGTTGATTCGATTACGCAAATCGTAGCTAACAACGGTTTTAAGTTGGCTACTAAGCAGGTGGAGCTTAGTTGTATTTGTAGTGATTGTTTGGAGTCGTAATTTATTTCAAACATAAAAAAAAGGCTGGAGAATTTTACCTCTCCAGCCTTTTTCTTTTCTGATGTTAAGTGCTTACTTAACGATAGTCATTTCATCAACAACGTTTTGCGCGCCGTCGATGTTTTCCATTGTCCATAGCATGAATGGAACACTGGTGTGGATTGCGCGTTTGTATTTGGTGTCGTAATCCCAATCGCCAATGATTGATTCGTAAACGCCGTCAAATACAAGACCAACAAATTCGCCTTTGCCGTTTAGGGTTGGTGAACCTGAGTTACCGCCAGTAATGTCTAAGTTAGACAGGTAGTTTACTGGCACTGAGCCTAAATCTTTACGGTAGTATTTGCCGTAGTCTTTGTTGGCGATAGCTGTGCGGATATTTTCGAATAAATCGAATTCGTGATCGCCCGCTTTGTATTTGGCTAGTAAACCTTCCAGCGTGGTAAACGGTGTTGCCGTTAAGCCGTCTTGTGGTGAGTAACCCATTACGTTGCCGTAAGTGATACGCAGTGAGCTGTTAGCATCGGCGTATACAGGCTCGCCTTTACTCTTCTTGTAAGCAATCATAGCGTCCATGAAGGCAGGGCGCGCTTGGGCTAGTTTACCAAATAGTGCTTCGGCTTTTTTCTCTAGCTTGCGATCGTTGTCGTATTGAGACACAGCGAATTGGATGTATGGATCTTTACTGTTTTTAAAGTCGCTAACTGATTTGTTCATCCATGCTAAACGCGTCGCTTCTTCATCAAGCTTGGTGTTTTTGTGCATCATGTCCAATTTAGCGGCTAATTTCTTAGCGTCGAAGTTTTTGCCAATGCCGAAGAACTTATCAAAGGTCGCGTTGCGCTCTTTCTTAGGAAGCTGCGCGTACAAGCCGATGAAGTGCTCAAGTACTGCTTTATCAACCTCTGCGTCGTAACGACGGTTAACGCGCTTCATACCTTGAGTAAAGCGGTTCATGTCGCGCTCTTGATAACCTTGCTTACGCTCTGTATCTGGCTTAGCTTTTTCGTTAGCTAGACGGTATAGACGCTTAGCAACGCTCATCATGTTGGTGCTACCGAAGTAACCCATGATTAAATCGCGCTCTTGGCCTTTTTGTGTTTGGGCAATTAGCTCATTCAGCTCAGTTAACGCTTTGCCGTATTTACGCTTGCGTTGTTTCGAGCTGTTGATCCATTTTTGTAGATCTTTTAGTTCAGCTTGCTTACGCGCTAGCATGTCGCCTTTGTTGTAACTTTCGATCATTGAGCCGAAATTTTTAGCGTAGTTCGCTAGGCTTGCTAGGGTACTTTCGTACTTGATACGCGCATCGCTGCCTGCTGGTGCAACGTCTTTGATAATGTTGATGTAGTCTTCGCGGTATTGCTTAGACGTTGGGTAAACCCAAGTAAATTGGTTTTCTACTTCATCAACAGTGCGGTAACGGTTGGTGCGGCCTGGATAGCCAAGAACCATTACGTAATCGCTGTTACGTACGCCATCAGCATTCACTTTTAGGAAGGCTTGAGGTTTGAATGGTACGTTGTCTTTTGAGTAATCGGCTGGCTTGCCATCTTTGCCAACATAGGCGCGGTAGAATGCCCAGTCGCCAGTGTGACGTGGCCACATCCAGTTGTCGGTGTCGCCGCCAAATTTACCAATGCTTGATGGTGGTGCATAAACTAGACGCACATCGCGGATGGCGAGTTGTTTGATCAGGAAGTATTCTAGGCCGCCGTGGAAGCTGTAGACTTCACAGCGGTAGTCTTGTGACGTTTCACAGGCTGATACGAGTTCTTTTTGATTCTTTTCAATCGCTTTGAAGTAGGCTTGGCCTTTTACTGATGAGCCAATAGAGCCGGTAATTTTGTCGGTAACATTCGTTAGTGATTCAGTTACGTAAATGCGTGAGCCCGGTGCTGCTTGAAGTTCTTGTGATTTGTTTTTTGCAACAAAACCTTTTTTCAGCAGGTTGTTTTTTTCAGTCGAGTTGTACTGAATTGAACCGTATGCACAGTGATGGTTGGTAATGGCTAAGCCTTGATCAGATAGGAAAGACGCAGTACAGCCACCAAGACTGATAATGGCGTTCATTGGAAATTGATCGAGGTTTTCCATTTTTGTTGGATCAAGTTTTAATCCAGCTTTTTTTAACTTACCGCTAATTTCTTTTAATTGATGCGGTTGCCACATACCTTCGTCGGCGAAGGCGTTGCCAGCAATAAGCGCTGAGGCCAAAGGAAGTGCCTTTAGCAAATTTTTGTTCAACATAGTTTTAGTTCCTAGGTGTTTTCATTTTGTATCGCTGGCAGTGTTGATACCGTCAGTGATAGACCATGGCCCGTTATAATGTAACAAATGTTACTAGTAGACAAGGTCAATATTCCTAGTTTCTATGCTTTGGCGCGCTTTAGTTGTAAATAGATGTTTCTATTTAAGCGGTTAGTGACTTTTGTAGTTGTTGTTTCAGCTGCGCAATGAGGCTTTGGCGATCGTTTTTAATGCGCTCAATCATACCAGCAGGCACCATGAGATCTGCTTGGTAAGTGTGACTCCATACCATTATCTCTAAAATAATCGGCAGTAAATCGATACCTTGTTGGGTGAGTTGGTAGTGCTTTTTTCGTTTGTCATTCGGATTGACGGTTTTACTGAGCAAATGCTGCTTTTCAAGGTGCTCTAAACGACTAGAGAGTATGTTGGTGGCTATTTTTTCGTCCGATTGTTGCAACTCTGAAAATGAGGTTTTGGCAAAGAACAGCATGTCTCGCAAAATTAATAAACTCCACTTATCACCAAAAATATCTAGTGCGTGGGCAATTGGGCAATCTGAACGTTTTGTCATCTTAAGTTCTCTGTGGCGTTTGAAAGAACCATTGTAAATAACTTGCAAAATGCAATCAAATAAATTAACTTGCGATTTACAAGTTAATTTATTTGATGTGAGGAAAGAATGTCAGCACCTATTATCGAACAAGCGCCTTTGATGAAATCGCACTGGAGTGAGCAGGAGAGGGTTAACGCGCAAGTTGTGTTAGATTTTGTGCAACTATTGATGAATGATCACAACTTTGAGGCGCTGCGAAATCAGCATCAAAACAATCCGTATAAACAGCACAATCGGACGATGAGCGATGGTATTGAAGGTGTGTTAAGCACTATTGCAGATTTAGTGAAGAAGTTTCCAACATTTAGCTATGACGTTAAGCGCGTTTTTGTCGATGGTGACGAAGTGATTATTCACGCTCACGCGACGCTAAAAGCAGCTCATCGCGGTGATGATACGCAGGGCATGAATATTGTCGATATTTGGAAACTAGCAGATGGTATTCCCGTCGAGCATTGGGATGCAGTTCAAGGCTTGAGTTTGTCGATGCGCCTTTATGGCTTGTTGACTGGTGGTAAGGTTGCTAATAGTAATGGCGTTTTTTAAAAGAGCGCCCCATTAAGCAGGGGCGCTGTGACGTTAGTTACCAGCGGTAAGTGGCAGTAAACGAATATTGGTCGCCGCGACCTGGCGTACCGGGAATTTCTTCAAACTCTTCTTCCCACAGGTTATCGGCTGATAGGCTTAGCTCTAAGCCATCCAATTGACTTGGTTTATAGATGGCGGTGAGATGCGTAAACAATGCGTTATCATCGCCGTTACGCAGGGCGTTTTTCTCTTGGGTGCGCCATTCGTTGTCGATGCGAAGTTCGACATCGTCAAGCGGACGCCAAATAGCGCCTAGTGTAATGCGATGTGTTGGGTAGTTAAGCGCATAGAAGCTGGCATCAACGCTGGCGTTGCCATAATCTTCTGATTTCTTCAGATGCGTATAACTCGCCACAATATCAGCATTGTCAAAGCGTTTAACGGCAATAAGTTCTAAACCAAGGGTTTTGATATCAACTGGATTTGCTGAGCGGGCTGATGTTGAGTCGAAGCTATAAGTCCAATCCGCTAAGTCGTTATCCCAACGATGGAATAGGGCAGCGTCTAAGTTCCAGCCTTGGCGATCGAGTGACATGCCTAATTCAAGGTTGTCGCTAGTTTCGCGTTTTAGGTTGTGATTACTTCTAAATAGGCCGCCAGTTTCGCTACCGCCGATAGCAGTGTAGCCAGATACTTGGCTCGCTTGTGAATAAGAGAGATAGAAACTGTCTTGACCGTCATCGCTATTTGGCTTGCTCCACGTGATATCACCAATGACTGATGTGTGTGAATCGTCGCGATTGGTATCGTCAAAGCTGAGGCCTAAACGAATTTTTAATTGCTCGTCGTTAGCCAATGGCATGTGGTATTCAGGGAGCACACTGAGTTTGGTGTAACTACGCGAGGTAAAGTTGCGCTCAAGGGTGGTTGAGTTGATTTTATCTTCTGCAAATTGACTGGTGTAGTTCAATGCTATGGTGTCATTAAAACGGTGGTAACCAGCTAGGGCAATCGATTTCACGTCAGTGTCGTGGAAGGCTTCAAACGCTGATGGATTCTCGCGTGAAAAAACGTAGTGATCTTTGTGCTGGCGATGATAAGCCGTAATCTCGAAATTGTTGTCATTGCCGTAGCTTTGACGGTGATTAAGCATCAATAACTGAGTATCTAAATCTTCGGTTTCGTTGACGTTAAACGGTGTGTACATATTTGGCCAACCGAAGAACTTTTCTTGATCGCCAAAAAATAAATCGGTTTGCGAATCTTTGCTCACCAGTTGCAGGCGGCCAGAGGCGCGTTGATAGTCGTGATCGCCATTGTCGATGCTGCCATCGCTTGTCGATCGCGAGAATTCACCTTCAAAGCCAAGTGTCCAACCATCGTTAGATAAATCTGATGTGCCAGCAGCGTGAATACGTTGCAAGTTTAAACCATTGTTACCAATGCCAGCGCTGACGCTGCCGCCGTTTTTGATTTGACGCCAACCAAAAGAGACGGTGCCAACAGAGCTGTTAAGTCCTAAAAGGGCGTTATCTGCACCCGTTAACACATCAGCTGTAGTTAGCATTTCAGGGGCGACAGGAATTTCTGCAAAGTAGTGACCAGTTTGTGGATCCATTAACGTGGCGCTACCAATTCTAAAACCAGTATTTTCGAAAATACCGCCGCGAATAGTGACATCAGCCTGCGCTTCAGCCATGTTACGCGATTGAAGATCGATACGTGGGTCGAATTCTAAATTTGACACTGGCATATTGAAGGTGCCAACCGGTTGGTCGTTGGCAGTAGTGCGGCCTTCGATGGTAATTTTTTCAATTTTTTTACTGCTGTCATTTGTGTCATTGGCTACAGCAATAAATGATGTGCTAACAAGCAACGTAAGGGCACTGACTTGTGCAACTCGATTCATTTTAATACACTCGCGGTCGTTAAGTTTTTCTAGGCTGAGATTGATTTCGCGGCAGATTCTATAACAAATAATCAATCATCGCACTTGATAACTATTCTCAATTGGTACGACAAGTTATGACGAATACAACGCAGACAACAACCAACACATCAAGCCACACTATTTATTTTGCTGGTGGCTGCTTGTGGGGCGTGCAGGAATTTTTTCGTCATTTACCTGGTGTGGCGCAAACTCAGGCCGGACGCGCCAATGGTACCAGTAATAATACTCGCGCTGCTTATGACGGTTATGCAGAGTGCGTGAAAGTCGAGTTTGACCCTGCACAGGTTAGCGTCGAGCAGTTGATGGGGTATTTTTTCGAAATTATCGATCCCTATAGTGTTAATAAGCAGGGAGAGGATGTCGGTGAGAAATATCGCACTGGCGTCTATAGCGAGCATCAATGGATGCTCGATGCGGCAAGATCATTTATCACTAGCAGAGACGATGTTGAAAAGGTTGCGGTTGAAGTATTGCCATTAATTAACTATGTAGCAAGTGATGATGAGCACCAAGATCGCTTAACGCGTTTTCCCAATGATTACTGTCATATTCCGTTGGATTTGCTGCATAAATATAAATCAGATAATTAGGACTGCGCATGATGAGCCTGAATAAACTTTTTATAACTATGTTTGCGCTGTTTTTTGTTGCTTATGGTGTCGTCTTTATTGGTTGGCCTAATACAATGCTGCATTGGGTTACAGGCGGGGCTGTCGATACGCAATCTGGCGTGATCGATTTAAGGGCGACTTATGGTGGCATGTCACTTGCCGTTGGCGTTTTGCTATGGTGGTTTGCTCAAAATGCCAGTTTACATCTATTGGGATTGAAGTTTATTCGTTTGCTGATGCTAATGATGGCGTTTGGAAGATTGGTTGGCTTGATTGTTGATGGCAATCCTAATTGGGTGATGTGGCTGTATTTATCCTTAGAAATTATCTCTGTGGTGATGAGTAGTTATCTGAGTAAGCGTTTATCGAACGCTGAATAGATTAGTATCTTTGTTTCTTTCATGTAATAAAAGAGCCGATTTAATTGTTTAAATCGGCTTGTATTTGTTCTGCAATCGCATCAATGTCTTATGCCAATTGGTTATAGAAAGTGGCTAAAGCGGCCGCTTTGATAGAGTCCGACGAGTAGTCCTAAAGTTCCGCCACCAAATCCCACTATATAGCCCAATTTACAGGACCATTGACTGCGCGTTAGTATTTTTGCAGCTCTGGTGTCATTGGGCGCTTGTCGAGTGAGATTGTCGCGACTTATGCGATTGGTACTCGACACTACCACAGTCAAACCAACTAAAAACAACGTATAGGCGATTACGGGCAATAACCAGCCTTGTGTCCACTGATAACTCGCGGTTAATCCTATCGCACTGATGACAATCCACAGATTTCCTTGGCGTTTGAGTTTTTGTAGTTTCTCGATATCAGCGTGGTTATCGATGTGTTTAATAGTGCGATTAATGGCGAAGTTGTTGGCGAGTACACCAAAGAAAGCGCCAATAACTGCACCGCCAAGCAGATAAAACAGCTTTGATAGCCAGTGAGATTGAGTTGCTGCCGCCGAGCTGCCAATAGTCGCTGCTGCAACAGGTGATGCGCTTGCCGTTGCTATTAACGTCGATAATTCAAGTGCAACAGGCGTGGTGGCAAACAGCACCTTGCCGTATTTATGCAAAATATCTTGTTTGAGCAATTCGCGAATGCGCTGCAAGCGTTTACGGACGGTTGCTGGAGTTAGGCCCAGTAATTTGGCGACGGCATTGGCGTCGTGTTCTTCGCGATAATAGAGGACGATGATTTCACGGCTTTCATCCGGCAATTGCGATATTAGGTGGTTAATCACCTGATTTTGTTGCTGTTGAATTAATTGATGCTCACTGCTGTCAGTTTGATTAATGACTTCATCTAGCAATGATTCTATGGTGTCATCTTCGCTTGCAATTTCACTGTGCACTTTGTTGTCGCGAATAAAGTTTAGTGCCGTGTAGCGTGTGATTTGTCGTGCCCATGGCAGCAGACTATCGGTATTTTTAAGCTCATTGAGTTGTTGCCAAATTTTGATAAACACCAACTGACTAACATCGCGACTGTGACCTAAATCTTTAGTCATGGCTAAAGCAATCGCATGCACTGTATTGTTGAGGTAATTAACAAGTGTCGAAAAAGCTTGTTTGTCACCAGATTGCGCGAGACGTAATGTATCTTGGTCAATTAATAATTTTGTAGAGACTGTCATCATTAAACCCTTAAGTAGATTATGCGGCGGGCTATATCGCCCGCAACGCGTTGTTGTGCTAGCAGCTAGCTGTTTGGCTGCTGTTTAATAAAGTTTTTAATTGTTGCCAGTAACCAGTCTTTTTGATCCCACATTAAAAAGTGATTTCCTTGCTTATTCATAATTAACGAGACCTTTGGCGCGTCTGCTAATTGCGCTTTATACATTGCCTGTGCAGCCTGATGCTGCTGCTCAGTTTTAAACGCGCCAGAGGCACCAATTAATAGCACAGGGTTTGTGACATTGGCTAGCTTAGGTCGGAGATCGGTCGTCATTACCCAGCTTAGGGCGCTGCCTGCAGTGTGTGGATCTGATTGCTTTGCCATGGCCAATATATCTTTATAACGCGCCTTATTATTGGTTTGCAGGGCGATGCCTTGTTGGGTGAACGCCACCATTTGCTGGGGCGTTGCATTTTGATACATCGCTTTTATCGCTGTTGCCTGTGGCGCTAAATCTTGCGCGGTGGTTTGATTACTACGGGTAAAAATAGGGCCAATAAACGGTAGGCCATCGACAGATATTGCGGCCTTTAATTTGATGCTAGGATTGAGTGACGCGTCAAATGCCAGCAATCCGCCCATGCTGTGACCGACTAAAATCGGCTCTGCTAGCTTATTTGAACTGAGGTAAGTTGCCAGTTCAGCTTTGATGGTGCTAGCGATGTCATCTGCATTCTTACACGCTGGGTTTTTACCAAATCCAGCAATAGATAGTTGATGCACTTGATAGTTGTTCGCAAGATTAGCGCTGATTTCATCCCAAACCGTTTCATCGCTGATAAATCCCGGTAGTAGAAGAACCGCTTGTCCTTGACCAGACACCTTGGCATTAAGGCATTGATTAGTTGTCGCTGCTGCTTGGTTGTGTGATAGAAAACTTGCAGTGATTAGTGCTATTGAGCAAAGTGTTTTTTTCATGATGATTCCCGTTAATTAGTATGTTCATTAACTAAGTCACGAGAGCGGTGAAATGTGTGACAAACTTTTTTCAGTAATTAACAAAAAAGCCGATTTAATTGCTTAAATCGGCTTTTGTTTGCGTGAGCGTATGACTACTTAAGTTGTTGCCATAAGTAGCTATAAACTAGGGCGTACATGTCGGCGCGCTGTTTGTTGTCTGCTGCGCCGGCGTGACCGCCTTCGGTGTTCTCGTAGTAGTAAACATCGTGTCCGAGATCTTGCATCTTGGCTACCATTTTACGCGCGTGACCAGGGTGAACGCGGTCGTCTTTGGTAGATGTTGTGAAGAAAACTTTCGGGTAGTCTGTTTTCGCATCTAAGTTGTGGAATGGTGAGTAAGTTTTAATGTATTCCCACATTTCCGGCTTGTCTGGATCGCCGTATTCAGCTGCCCAGCTCGCGCCCGCGAGTAACTTGGTGTAGCGCTTCATATCAAGTAGTGGTACCTGACACACAACAGCGTTGTATAAGTCTGGACGACGCGTAAATGCCGCGCCCATTAGTAGACCACCGTTACTACCACCTTGAATACCTAGATGCGCAGGAGAAGTGATTTTACGATCGATAAGATCCATCGCGATAGCTTCGAAATCTTCATACGCCTTGTGACGGTTTTTCTTTAGCGCTGCTTGGTGCCATTTAGGACCAAATTCACCACCGCCGCGAATGTTTGATAAAACGTATACGCCGCCTTTCTCTAACCAGTTTTTACCGCGTAGTGCGCTGTATGATGGTTTTAACGAAACTTCGAAACCGCCGTAGCCGTATAGTAATGTTGGATTTTTACCATCGAGGACTGTGTCTTTTTTCATGATGGCAAAATATGGAACCTTGGTGCCATCTTTAGACGTTGCCCAGTATTGATGAGTTACCATGTCATCGCTGTTAAATTGCGATTTTTGAGCTTTTAACTGAGTTAGTTTGCCTGATTCACCATCGACTTTGTAAAGGGTCGCAGGCTTAAGGAAGCTGGTGTAGGTTAGGAAAAAGTCATCGCTGCTTTCGCTGGTATTGAAAACGCTGATGCTGCCTTTATCATCGATATTGACGGCTTTGCTTTGCCATTGGCCGTTAGTGTTGGTAAAGCGTAAAACTTTTGATTTTACGTTGTCTAACACGCTCACTAGTAACGCACTCTTAGTCGCTTGAACTGAAGTAATAGCGAGGCTTGGTGTTGGGGTGATCAGCGTTTGGTAGCTGGCGTTATCTTTTAGAATATCCTTTAGCGGTGCAAATACGATGCTGCCTTGCGCTAATTCTTTACCGTTAACTTTCCATGCTGATTTTAACTGGATAAATAAATCGCCATTTAGGAATGCACTTAAGCTGGCATCTTTAGGAATTGGCAGTTTAACTTTTTTACCGTCTTGCAATACGTAGATATCACGCGTGTAAAAAGATGTTGAATCGTAAACAATATTCACTGATTGCTTACCATCGCGCAATACAAAACCAGAAGCTGCTACTGATGATGGGTCGGCGTGGAAAACTTGTTTAGCGCTCGACAGTGGTGTGCCGCGATTCCAAATCTTAACAACACCCGGGTAACCTGAATCCGTTAAGCTGCCTTTACCGAAATCAGTACCGACAAATACGGAGTTTTCGTCGCGCCAGCTAATTGAATTTTTGGCTTCTGGCAGGGTGAAACCATCTTTAACGAAGGCTTTTTTACTGATGTCGAATTCACGCACGACAACTGCGTCGGTACCGCCTGGTGATAAACTGACTAAACAGCGGTTGTAGTCTGGGTAAAGACAGTTCATACCTTTGTAAACCCAGCTTTGGCCGTCTTTTTTAGCCAGCTCGTCGATGTCTAAAATCGTTTCCCATGTCGGGTTTTCTTTTTTGTACTCTTCTAGCGTTGTACGGCGGTATAAGCCGCGCTGATTGTTTTTGTCCGTCCAGAAGTTGTACAGGTAATCGCCGCGTTGTGTGGCGTAGGCGATACGGTCGTTTGAGTTAAGTAGCTTAAGGTTTTCATCATAGCTCTGTTGATAAACAGGGTTTGATTTCAAGCTCGCAAAGGCTTTGTTGTTTTGCGCATCAACCCAAGCTAGCGGTTTTTCACCTTGAACTTCTTCAAGCCATAGATAATCGCTGTCAGGTTTGACAACGGCGTTATTTGTCGTTTGGCAAGCTGTCAGCGCTAGGGTAGCAAGCGATGCCGTAACAATTGCAGTTTTTTTCATGTTAGCAATCCGGTTGTTTTTGTTCTTATAAATGAGTGTATTGAAAGTGGGGATGTCCCATTTTCGGGATTTTTCAGCGAATAAATGTATCAGCCTTAATGACACAGTCAACAATAATGGTGGCTTTTCTAGTAACGAGATGTGAATGTAACCTGACTAAAACAAATAATTCACGATAAACATCTAGACGTCTAGATGCCTTTGGGTTAAATTATCTACACTTGTAGTAAAACAAATTAGCGAGTGCGCTGTGCCAATTAATATTCCCGATAAACTGCCTGCCAAAAACGAGTTGCGACAAGAAAATATTTTCGTCATGAGCGAGTCGCGCGCCTTGAGTCAGCAAATTCGTCCGATGAAGGTGCTATTACTTAATTTAATGCCCAATAAAATCGAAACAGAAACTCAGCTGTTGCGCTTACTAGCTAATACGCCATTGCAGGTGGATGTGGAATTTCTACGTATTCACAGCAACATTTCAAAACACACACCACAAGATCATATGAATGACTTTTATCGCGATTTTGATGAAATCAAAGATAAAAACTTCGATGGTTTGATTATTACCGGTGCGCCATTGGGTGATGTTGATTTTGACGATGTGATTTATTGGGAGAAGATAAAAACAGTATTCGATTGGTCGCAGCAGCACGTTACCGCAACGCTTTTCTTATGTTGGGCGGCGCATGCGGCTTTTTATCATTTGTATGATTTAGAGCGTTACATTCGCGATAAAAAAATCGCTGGGGTGTTTTTACATCAGCGCAGTCAGCTTCACGATCCACTGCTGCGTGGTTTCGATGATGAATTTTGGGTGCCGCATTCTCGCTTGGCACAAATGAATGTTGATGAGCTGCGTCAGCATCCTGATCTCGATATTCTCGCTGCCTCCGATGAAGCTGGGGCTTACTTGGTGGTGAGTAAAGACAGACGCCGTTTATTTGTTTTGGGGCACCCTGAATACAATGTCTCGACACTTGGCGATGAGTACAAGCGGGATAATGATGCGGGATTATCACCATCGATTCCAACCAATTATTTTCCTAATGACGATGCAAGCCAAGAGCCAAGAGGTTGCTGGCGAAGTCATGCTAATTTATTGATTTCAAATTGGCTTAATTATTATGTGTATCAAATTACGCCATTTGATTTATCCCATTTACATCGCCGTACGCCTTGGGAAAAGTAATTTCGGATAATCTGAAAATAATTCTAGTATTGGTAGAGTTAGCGACTATAATCAGCGAGAAACCACCGTTATCGGTGGTTTTTGTTTTTTTGTCATTGGAAGAGTTATCTGTTGAGAATTTTATTAATACCTATTGTTTTAATGCTAACTGCCTTTTCAGTTTCCCATGCCGAAGAACCAGATAAATTATTCCAGAACGACTGGGATTATAGTGAACAATTTCCTAGGGATGCGCGACAAAAAGTCAGCCATAAAATTTCTCAACAAGACTCGAAAATTCACATATTGCAGCTCGCCAAGTTAGATATCACTCAAGGAAATATTAAGCAGGCAGTCGAGGGACTAAATTCTTTAAAAGAACCAGAATTAACCCAGCCACAATTACAATTTTATTTATACAATCGTGCAAATTTAGCGGTAAAACAGGGTAATCCTGTTAGTGCTGAACGCTATTTGAGGCGCTTACAAGGTGATGAGTTTGATGGCGTTAATAACGTCGACGGGTTCTGGTTATCAATTCTTGAAGGTGAAATTTATTTGCTGACTAATGAATTTGAACGGCTAACTAACAAGATTCATTTGTTATCGAGAGAGACGTCTTTAAATAACAGAGTTTGCCGATTAAAGTTGCTTGAAGCTGCGATGATTCTAAAACAGCAACGAAAAAGCCGAGCAGATTTTATTAAAAGCCAGTTGGTGACTCATTGTTTTAGTCTCAATCAATCGGTTTACGTTGCCCGTGCATATCTTGACGTTGTTGCTTTGAACTATAAAGCGCATGACGAGCCAGAAGAATCTCTTGCGCTACTCGAAGACGCCAGCACTCTATTCAAGTTACAACGAGTTAACGATGAATTTATTAATGCGCAATTATCACTTGCACAGCTCTACCAGTCGACTAGTGACGATAGACTTTCTAAAGTACTTAACTTTTTAAAACCGCTGCTTAGTGATATCAATAATCAACAGCTCCGTGCGCGATACTTTAAATTGAGTGCTTTTGTTAATCAGCAAATAGGCGATCTCAATGGTGAATTACAAGACCTTAAATCATATGCCCAAGCATTAGCGGATATTGAAAAAGAGCGACGATATATTAATGCTAGCTACCTCGAATATAGCGTTGAGGCAGAGCGTGCTCGTTTGAGTCGAGAAATGAACAAACAACAGTTATTGCTAACTGAAACCAAAAACACAGTAGATACTCATCGACTAATACTATCTGTTTTACTTATTACCTTGTTTTCATTAGTTATTGGTTATTGGTTGTTGGTAAAAAGCAGGAGGTCTAATGTTTAGAACAGCACTTCTAACGGGCCTCTTATTTATCCTACTAAATTGTTTGAGTATGGCAGTAAAAGCGGCGCCAGTAGACTCTGTAATTGCTGAACTTCAACTTGCTGATGATAACTTATATGTTGATTTAGCAAATTCGATGAAGGTGATTGAAAAATACAGTCGAAAGAGTGACTCACTGACACCGCCGCAGTTGTCGCGACTGACTACGGTTAAGCTTAGAGCTTTATTGATTACTGGACAAATGGATAAGGCCGCTCTGTTTATTAATAGCGTAAAGCCAAGTGTTTTAGAGCAAGCGGATTTATTGATGTTTCACTATTTGGTCATCCGTTATGGTCAAGCAGTCGAAGATTTTGTGTTGTCATTTCAACATCTCAATTATGCATTGAAACTAAATGATGACTCTCTGTCGATTGCTTTGCGGCTTAAAATATTACTTGCAGCGACTGATTTAAATATCGATGCTGGTACTTATCGCAACGCAGAAAAGTGGCTAAACCAAGCGACTAAATTAGTTGAACACTCATCGGACATATCGTTAAAGTGCTCTTTAAATCATACACAAATCTACTTTTTGGCGAAGCAAGAGTTGTACGATAAAGTTGCCCAAATTGTCGACGAAGCCATTGATATATGTACCCAAAGCAATGAGCCTGTTTCACTAAGCATGTTCCATGTTTCAAGATCATTTATGTTTGCGAAAAGAGGCGAGTATTCAACTCAGCAACAAATACTCGAATTTGTTCTTAAGGAATACGGCGAGTTAAATGGTCAATTTAACGTCCACCACAACAAATTGTTATTGGCTGAATCTTTTATCAATCAAGATTTGATAGTCGAGGCGCAGGACTTATTAGCGTCTATTTTGCCTGATATAAAAGCCAGCCGTAGTGAATCAAATCTAGCTACTGTGTATCGATTGACAAGCGCGATATATGAGAAGAACGGAGATATCTCAAGCGCCGTTAGCTCATACAATAGCTTTATTGATTATCAGAGTCGTTATGATACGGCCGTCAATGAAAATCAACTGATTTATCTTAATGCGCAACTAGCCAGTTCAGATACGGATCTCGATGAGCTATTGCAGCAATTGATTGCCCAAAATAGATCTGAGAAAAAGAACTTAAGTCTGCTAAATACAGTAATAGGTCTTACTTGCGCGGCATTGGTGTTGATTTTGATAGGTTTTGCGACCCGCTATGTAAAAAATCACCGAAAAGTTCAGATAATTGAAAGTAGAAACTTAGATGCCTTGACTAGGTTGTTAAGCCGAGCAGCAGGTCAGCAAAAACTCGTTAATCGTTATTTGGCAGATAACTACCCAAACCAGCAAATTTTGTTGGGATATTTAAAGATTAGAGAATTAAATACGATTATCCAATCTTATAGTTTTGATCACGGCGATAGACTAATTGCTAAAGTCGCTCATAGGCTTAAGGCGCTTAAACATTCTGATTTGGACATATTTATAGATGAAAGCGCCAATTTTGTTGTTAGCTGCATTGCACCGCTTGATAGCGATATTAATCTATTATTTAACGATATGCAGGATGCAGTTAGCTCTATAAGTCTCAGTGGCGTAGAGAATTCAGATTATCATTTCGATATTGCCTATGGTGTCTATCAAACAGATAGCACCTTAACTTCGATAGCCACACTAGCGCAGCAGCTAGATGATCTTAAGCTATCACTGTCTAATTAATTTTAACGGCTAGTGACGTAACTTCGCTGCTAGCTGTTAAATACTTCATTTGTTAAATATAACTGTCACACCAGCTTTACACTCCGTCTTTATAATTAATTCTCCCTTGTACTAAAGTTTACGTTGGCGTCAACTGTAACTTAGGGTAATGTAGCCAGTATCAATTTTTTAACATGATGCATTAGTGTGTCATGTTGTCGTTAAAACATCGGAGTTAAATATGAGTGATCAAGAACAAATCGTTATTGTAGAAGCGTTACGTACGCCAATGGGCGGCTTTGGTGGTTCACTGTCTCAAGTTGATTCACCAACCTTAGGTAGCGTTGCTATTAACGGTCTAATGGAATCAACGGGCTTAGCCAAAACAGATGTTGATGAAGTAATTATGGGCTGTGTGCTGCCAGCTGGCTTAGGTCAAGCACCAGCGCGTCAAGCGGCGCTAAAAGCCGATTTATCGTTAGATACCGTATGTACCACCATTAATAAAGTATGTGGTTCAGGCATGAAAGCCGTGATGATGGCACACGATTTTATTAAAGCGGGTAGTGCGAATATCGTCGTAGCTGGTGGTATGGAAAGTATGAGCCTTGCGCCATACATGCTTCCTAAAGCGCGTCACGGTATGCGTATGGGCCACGGTGAAGTTAAAGATCACATGTTCCTTGACGGTCTTGAAGATGCGTCAACGGGTAAAGCAATGGGCTGTTTTGCGCAAAGTACTAGTGATGACACTGGTTTTACACGTGAGCAAATGGATGAGTTTGCAATTGCCTCACTATCACGCGCTAATGCAGCGATTGAATCAGGTGCGTTTGACAATGAAATCGTGCCAGTGACTATTAGTTCTCGCCGCGGTGACACGACAGTGAGCATTGATGAGCAGCCAGGAAATGCACGCGTTGATAAAATTCCTAGTCTGCGTCCAGCGTTCGCTAAAGACGGTACTATTACCGCAGCAAACGCCAGCTCAATTTCAGACGGTGCATCAGCACTATTAGTTATGACAGCATCAGAAGCAGCTAAGCGTGGTTTGACGCCATTAGCAGCAATTAAAGCTCATGCTACCCATGCTCAACATCCGAGCGAGTTTACTATTGCACCTGTTGGCGCGATGGAAAAAGTATTGGCGGGCGCGGGTTGGAGTAAAGACGATGTTGATCTGTTTGAAATCAACGAAGCCTTTGCCATGGTAACTATGCTAGCGATGAAAGACCTTGAGCTTGACCACAACAAGGTTAACGTTAACGGCGGTGCTTGTGCACTAGGCCATCCATTGGGTTCAAGTGGCTCGCGTATTATCGTTACCTTATTGCATGCCCTTAAGAATCGCGGCTTAAGCAAAGGTGTTGCAAGCCTTTGTATCGGCGGTGGTGAAGCAACAGCCATCGCGGTTGAAATGCTATAAAACCTCATTACATAAAGCGCCTTATCATCGATAACGGCGCTTTTTTATTATTCTCGACACAATAAAATCAGAAAAATAGGAAGTGTTTATGACTCAGTTATTACAATTATCAAAACAAGAGCACACCGCAGTCATTACCATTGCTAACCCACCTGCAAATACGTGGACCAAAGAGAGTTTAACGCTGCTTCGTGACATGGTGCGCGAGCTAAATGCCGACAAAGACATTTATGCGCTAGTGATTACTGGTGAAGGTGAAAAATTCTTTAGCGCAGGTGCAGACTTAAATGCTTTTGCTAGCGGCGATAAAGGCGTTGCTGCCACCATGTCACAGATCTTTGGTGAAGCATTTGAAACCCTATCGAACTTTAGAGGTGTATCCATTGCTGCGATTAACGGTTACTCGATGGGTGGCGGTTTAGAAGTTGCACTGGCTTGTGATATTCGTATCGCTGAAGAGCAAGCACAGATGGCACTACCAGAAGCAGCTGTTGGTTTATTACCATGTGCTGGCGGCACCCAAAATCTTAGCCTACTAGTTGGCGAAGGTTGGGCGAAACGTATGATTTTATGTGGTGAGCGCATTACCGCGCAAAAAGCGGAGCAAATCGGTTTAGTCGAAGAAGTGGTTGAAAAAGGCGGCGCGTTAGAAGCGGCGTTAAAACTCGCTAAGCAAACAGCGAAGCAATCACCAGTGAGTGTTACAGCCTGTAAATCACTTATCCAAATGGGACGCGACGGTACTATCAATAGTGCATTGCCATTAGAGCGTGAAAAATTCGTGCAGCTATTTGATTCAAACGATCAAAAAGAAGGCGTCAATGCATTCCTAGAAAAGCGTAAGCCACAATGGACTAATAGCTAGGAATTGTCGCCGATGAATACTGAAGCAGTTATTTACAACGCCCATGAAACAGGGGATGGCCATTATATTATTCAGGCTACCTTAAACAGTGAAAAATCACTCAACGCACTAAATCAAGCAATGATCGATTCTTTACTACCTGCACTAGAGCGTTTTGAAAAAGACGAAACCGTGGTAGCTATTGTGCTCGATAGTATGGGTAACAAAGCGTTTTGTGCTGGTGGTGACATTGTCGAATTATACAAGGCAATGAAAGATCAGCCAGGAGAGCGTCAACCCTTCGTGCAAGAGTTTTTCGTTAACGAATACACTCTCGATTACGCAATTCATACCTATAGCAAACCTATTGTTGTATGGGGTAATGGCTATGTAATGGGCGGCGGCTTAGGCCTATTCGCCGGTGCGAGTCATCGTATCGTGACTGAATCATCACGCGTTGCGATGCCAGAAATTAGCATAGGTTTATACCCTGATGTGGGGGGAACTTATTTCCTCAATCAAATGCCCGGCAATCTAGGTTTGTTTTTAGGGCTGACAGCGGCACAAATGAATGCGGCGGATTGTCTGCAGGTCAAACTTGCTGATCACTTCTTATTACACGAGCAAAAAATGCAACTTATAGAAGCGCTAACGCAGCAAAGTTGGACAATTGACAAAGACGTTAATCGTCAGCTCGTAAGCCATTGCGTAATGAGTTTAGAGAAAACCGTTTATGAGCAAATGCCACAAGGCAATATTGCTGCTCATCAAGCGGTTATCGATGATGCAGTGAGCCAGCCAACCTTAAGTCAAGTGATGAGCACCATTGCTGGGTGGGGCGATGAAGACTCGTGGCTAAAACGCGCCAAACGTTCGATGGTTAACGGGAGTCCGTTATCGGCACGAATTCTTGAGCGTCAGCTTGAAGTTGGTAAATCACTGACCTTAGCGCAATGTTTCAAGTTAGAGCTGCAACTGTCAGTACTTAGCGGTGAATTAGGCGAATTCGCCGAAGGTATTCGCGCATTGCTGATTGATAAAGACAATCAACCAGCGTGGAAGTACAGCGACGTTGACAGCGTAGATGATGCGGTAATAGACAATCTATTTAATCCAATTTGGGATGAAAACGCTCATCCACTCAAGCTAAAAGGAGAATAATAATGGCAAAAGTAGGATTCATCGGTTTAGGAAATATGGGCGGCCCAATGGCCATTAACTTGGCGAAAGCTGGTCATCAGGTAAGCGTATTCGATCTTAGCGAAGCTGCGGTAAGCGCTGTGGTTGCTCAAGGCGCTACCGCGAGTGCGACAGCTAATGAAGCTGCGACCGACAAAGACTTTGTTGTGACTATGCTACCTGCTGGCAAACACGTGAAGATGGTTTATTTAGGTGACAATGGATTACTAAGTGTTGTTAATAAAGACACACTATTAATCGATTCGAGCACCATTGATGCCGATAGCGCAAAAACCGTAGCGGCAGCGGCGAGTGAACAGGGCATTGCCTTTATGGATGCACCTGTATCAGGCGGTGTTGCTGGCGCAGCAGCGGGCACATTAAGTTTTATCTGTGGTGGTAGTGAAGTAAACTTCGAACGTGCTAAAACCGTGCTTGATGATATGGGTAAAAACATCTTCTTAGCGGGTGATGTTGGCGCAGGTCAAATCGCGAAAATCTGTAATAACATGTTGTTGTCTGTATTAATGGCGGGCACCAGTGAAGCATTGAAGATGGGCATGGACAACGGATTAGATCCAAGTGTGTTATCTGAAATCATGCTAAAAAGCTCAGGCCGTAACTGGTGTTTAGAGCTATACAATCCAGTGCCAGGTGTGATGGAAAACACGCCAGCAAGCAATGATTACCAAGGTGGTTTCATGGTAGATCTTATGCTTAAAGATCTTGGTTTAGCAGCGCAAGCGGCGCAAATGTCAAAATCGAGCACACCACTTGGTGCTATGGCGCAAAGCCTTTACTCGATGCATAGTAACGGTGGCAATGGCGCTAAAGATTTCTCAAGTATTATTGAGATGTTTGCTACTAAGAAATAATGACTAATATAGTTATTTCACTTCTTAAGCCGTGCTTGTTGAAAGCGCGGCTTTTTTGTGAGAAAAATCTTTACACGCCAATTAATTAGCGCTATATCTAAAGTATGTATTGAGCAGTTTTCATCTAGGTATAAATACTTAGGCTTCGTATTAATAACGAAGCTTGCCAAAGCTAGATTAAGAGAGGGAATTTATGAGCATACAAGATACTGAACGCACGCTTCGTTTGAATCTTCTGTTGCTTGATGACGAGCAAGATATCATCAATTCACTCAAACGTGTGTTGCGCAAAGATTATAATATTGTCAGCTTTAATGATGGCCCATCTGCGCTTGAGCACATGCGCGAACATCCCGTCGATATCATTATTTCCGATATGCGAATGCCGGTGATGAATGGCGCTGAGTTTTTTACCCACGCCAAAGAGATTCAGCCTCACGCGATCCGTATTCTACTTACCGGCTACAGCGATATGGAAACTACTATCGCTGCGATTAATGATGGTGGTATTTACACCTACATCGGCAAGCCGTGGGAAAATGAAGAGCTTAAACTGCTGCTCAATAAAGTATCAGAGCACTACCTCCTTAAAAAACAAACACGTCAACTAAACGAACAGTTAGCTGATGCTAACGAGCGCTTAACGCAGTTTAATCAAACGCTAGAGCAGAAAGTTGCCGACAGAACTTCAGCCTTATTGCAAAGTAAAAAGAAGCTGTCAGTTGCGCTTAAGTCGCAAAATGCATTGTTGCACGATGTGCTGGATATGATGTCGACGACCATTGAATATCGCACTGGATTTGGCGCAGGTCATAACAAGCGCATAGCGATGCAATGTAAAGGTATTGCGCGCTATCTCGGGCTTGATGATGCAGAATGTCGTCGCATTTATTTGTGTGGTTTATTGCACGAAATCGGCACCGTTGGTTTAAGTGATGAAGTGATTGCCAAGGTTGGCGTTGGGACTGGCAAGCTCGATGAAGAGTTTATGCATCATCCGGTTATTGGCGCGCAATTGGTGGAGCGGGTAACGCGCTTTGGTGCGCTGAAAGAAAATATTTTGCATCAAAATGAAAACATGGATGGCACTGGCGTTCCTGATCATTTGAGCGGTGATGACATTCCCATCGGTGCGCGAATTATTCGCGTGGTTAAAGATTTCGACTTCCTAATTGCAGGTAAAGATAATGAACAACTGATGTCGGTGGCAGATGCTCAAGCATGGCTGATGTCACGTGCTGATGTTTGGTATGACAAAGTCGTAGTTAGTGCGCTGTTTTCGGTAATGAAAGAGCGCTGTGAATACGGCGAAGACATGGAATATAGCGTTGGCATCGAAGGTTTAAAAGTCGGCGATACGCTGCTTGAAGATCTCGTGCTTACCAATGGCAACATTATGCTAACCGCAGGTCAGGAAATTACCGCTGGCATGATAGAAAAACTGCGGGTTTACGAAGAAAATTACGATACAAAAATAACCTTATTTATCGCCTAAAAGCCGTTGTGATAAATCAAATAGATAGCAATAGTGAGTTAAGGAGAATGATATGCAAGGTGCAATTTTTACTGCGTTTTCGGACATGATTATCGAAAAGATGGGCATGGAGCAATGGAACGAGCTCATTGACAAAACCAGTCCTCAGTCGAAAGGAATATATACCAGTGGTGGCCAATACGAGGATAGTGAATTAATCAATATGGTGGTGGCTCTGTCTGAAAAAACCGGAATCGCCGCCGAAAAATTGGTGGAAGCTTTCGGTCAGTATTTATTTGATATTCTTTACAAAAACAGTCCGGTCGATGTTTCTAAAATCGACAACTTGCGCGATTTTTTATTGTCGATTGAAGATGTTATTCACGCCGAAGTTAAGCGGCTTAATCCCAACTCTTATCTGCCGAGCTTTCAATACGAAGATGGGCCTAATGGCGAGCTAATTATGTATTACAGCTCTAAGCGTCAGTTGTGTCATGCCAGTATTGGCCTTATCTTTGGCGCGGCCAAGCAGTTCGATGAAAAAATAGAAATAGGTCATCCGCAATGCATGCACGATGGTGCCGACAGTTGCAAACTCGTTGTAAACTTTACGGGCTAAGCTATGAGTGAAGAAAACCCTTATAAAGCGGCATATGAGCGCGAGCGTCAGGCGCGTCAAATGGCTGAATCTTTGCTCGACGATAAGACTCGCACCTTATATGACAATGTTGTGAAGCTCGAAAGCACGGTTGCTGAGCTTGAAGAAACTCAAGACAAGCTCGTGCAATCGGAGAAGATGGCATCGATTGGTCAGCTCGCCGCTGGGGTTGCCCATGAAATTAACAATCCCATCGGTTTTAGCCTTAGTAACCTCAATACGCTGAGTGACTATCTGCAAAGTATTCTGTCGCTCGATAAACTTGTTATGAGTTCGCTGTTAGCATTAGATAACGAGCAATTTTCCAAACAATATCAAGAGTTGCGCAATGAGCATGATATCGACTTTATTGTGGAAGATATCGATTCCTTAGTCAGTGACAGTGTTAAAGGGCTTAATCGCGTGAGTGCTATCGTTGCTAATCTTAAAAAAGTCAGTCATAGCGGCGAGTTAGAAAAAGAATCTTGCGATATTAATCAGCTGATCGATGAATCTCTCAAAGTGGTTTGGAGTGAGCTTAAATACACCATGCAGGTAGAAAAGCATTTTGGCGAAATTCCACCTGTGCTTTGTCATGGCGGCGAGATTACCCAAGTGTTGATGAACCTGTTTTTAAATGCGTCGTACGCCTGTGAAGAAAACGGTGTGCTTGATATTCGGACCTATCAAACAAATAGCCATGATCGCGATTGGGTGATCATCAAAGTCCAAGATAATGGCAAAGGCATGTCGCCACAAGTGCTTAAGAAAATCTTCGATCCTTTCTATACCACCAAACCAGTTGGCGTTGGTACCGGGCTTGGCTTATCGGTGTCATTTGGCATTATCGATAAACACGGTGGCAAAATATCTGCGCATAGTGAAGAAGGGCAGGGAACAACTTTTACCATTGTCCTGCCCATCGATGATGTGGAATAGCTAAGCGAAACTAAGCAAGGCTAGGCCTTCAAACGTCCCAGTAACTCAGCGCCAGCTACTTGGGTTTGGCGCAGCCATGAGTAAATAAATAATCCATATTTGTGTTTAGGTTTTAACTGGCAACGCGGATCTTTCAGTAGCGCGCGCGCTCTCGCAAATTGACCGCCTAAAATATTGAGTTTAGCGATGTGGCAAAGGTGCGCTGCGCTGTATCTAAGCATGGTTACACGATTGTGTTTGCTGTTGTTTTTTTGCATCGCTTGATTGGTCACACGAATGCTAAACGGACACTCTTGATGTGGAACATTCAAATTACAAGCGCGGTTTGTAGCGTCGCGGTGATACAGCGATTGAATCGATGGTGAATAGGCGATATCGCTGGCCATGGCTGCGCGGACGAAAAAGTCTTGGTCTTCACCCATAGGCTCGTTTAATGGAAAATCACCAATGTTATTTACTAGTGATTTTCGCACCGTAATTGATGACATGGTAAATGGTAGATCGCCTTTTGACGCCACATCAAAATAATCATCGAGCAAGGTACCCGTTGGGTCGACATCTTTGAGATTCACTTTGGCATCGACGTATTTGTTACCCGGTTCAATAACTTGATAGTGAGTGGCATAAACACCCGCTTGCGGAAACTTAGCCACTAAATTTGCAATCTCCTCAAGATAAAGTGGCAGCCATTGATCGTCGGCATCGATAAAGGCGATAAACTCATGTTTAGTAAGCGAAATACCGGTGTTTCTAGCACTAGATACACCACCGTTTTTTTGCTGCACCAAGGTTACATTGTCGATGTTACATTCACTCACTAACTGCGGGCCATTGTCGGTTGAACCATCGTCAACCACAATAATCTCACTTGCCGCATAAGACTGTTTGGCAATACTGTTAAGGGTTCTAATAATATGTTGTTCTTTGTTATAAAGCGGAATAACGACGCTAAATTTAGGCTTGTTCATAGTGATTACTCCAGTTTGATAACGCTAACTCTAACGCTTTACTAACAGGCAGCGTTGGTGCGATAAATTGATTGTTTAGTCCGGCATCTAATTCTGTAATTAAGGTGTCGATGTCTAGGTCTTGCGCGGCAAAGCGATAATTCTGCGCCATACCCACCTGCTCACACCAACCCACGCATTTAGGGTGATAGTTCACCGAAAATACAGGCGTGTTTGCTAAAAAGCCCATAATTGAACCGTGAAGGCGCATACTCACAATCGCTTTATAGCTCGCTAAATCTTGCAATACAGCCATTGGATTCGCATCGTACGGCTTTGCAATAATTGGCAGTTTATCGCCAAAGTAATTGATGATTTGTTGATTGATTTGACCGTCACCTAATTCTTGGTGGCCGTTGAAGGTCAGAAGAACAATCGGCTCGCCAGTGCGGGCATAAATACGTTCAATCAGATGACAAATTTCCATTAAGCGTTTGCGCTCTGCTTTAGCGTTTGTATCACCATGTGGCGTAACGGCAACAGGGCACAGTGCCAATGCAACACCACAACGATTAAGGCGCTTACTCGGCATTTGATTGCAAAGTAGTAATGGCGCTAAATCAAAGGTCTTTTTCACGTTCGCGTTTGGCGCTATTGCTTGTGCAATGTTTAAACTTTCTTGATCGCGAACGCCCACAAAACCACATTCGTTGAGAAATTGGCTACAGGCTTTTTCAGCGGCCACTGATTGGAACGGGCCTAAGCTTACGCCAACCGCAGCGCTATTTTCACGGCTGCTAAGCGCCATCATATGACGTTTAATATTTATATCTGATTCGCTGTGTAGCACCGAACCACCGCCAAAAATTACACGCTCACATTGCATTGCCGCGCGATATTGATTCAAGCGGTTGTGACCAGGAAATGCTTGATGCTGCTGCAGTGGCAATTGACGGTTAACTAACAGCTCAGGTTTTGGCATGCCGTAAAGTCCGACACTAATGCTTTTGCTTTGCATAATGTGCTTAGCGCCCCACAACGTCGCATACATCAAAGCATCATCACCGCTATTTTGCATACCGTAATAACCAACCAAGTGGCTGTCGTATTGTTTTAATGGGTTTATTTTGCGTTTAGTTTGCATAGCGAGCTCCTGATTTTTTTGGGTTTAAAGCCATGCCAATCCATAGCAGTGCAGGCCAATAGAGGTAAGCGAGAATTTCTAGGTTCTCGAAAAATGAGTAACACACCAATACCATCACCATACAAAACGCACTTGGCGACATTGGCGAATGATAGCTTGTGAGCAGTAGATATAATGCTGTAAACAAAAGTGGAATAGCTAAAGCGAGCAGCCCGACAATGCCTTTGACAAACAGCAAACCGTACCAGCTGTGATGAGTACCAATTGGCATAAATTCAACGATTTTCGGACCACGTTCGACAATGCCATGTCCCCAAATTGGCGCTTCAGTTTCCCAGCGTTGCACGGCAATGTTGGCTAGCGCGCTGCGTACTCGCGTAGAATCTGGACGCGCGGCCTTAATGTCTGAATACAAGGTGTAAATCCAATCGTAAATCGCTTCAGCCGCCAGTAAAAATAAGCAGGTTATTACGCCGATAACAATCAACATTAGCGGGCTTTTCATTTTGCCAAGAAACATCAGCATTGGAATTAGCATAATGAAAATGGCCCAGCCAGCGCGTGATTGTGATAGTAGACACATCACAACACAGCCTGCGATGCCCCAATTTCTATAGCGAGTGTTTTTCTCTAAGCTACAGAAAATGAATAACATACACGCCATAAATCCTGCTGCAGGTGCCCACGGTGCAAAAAAGCGCCAGCGACCCATGCCCGTCTCAGGATTGAGGCCATAAAGACTGACGGTGAAAAAATCAGGACCCGGACCACCAACCACTTTTAACGGCGATACAAATAAATCTGCTGGTAGCTTCACGATATAAGCGGCGATGGTAATTACCCCAAAGAACAATGAATGAATCGCGATAATACAAGCGGCGCGAATAATGATTTCACGCTTAATGTTGACCATAGCGCCTAAGAAAAGAAATAGTGGTAGCAATGCCCAGCCTTTGGCCCAGCCAATGGTTGATTTAATGGTTTTGCCAAGACCTAAATCCCAGTTAGCGTGGGCAACGAATAGTGCGAGTAATAAGACTAAACCACCGCCAATCCATAGCCAGACTATGCTAGGTAGATAAGCTGAATTGTCGATACCTTTGATATACCAGCGCAACATGGCGACGCCGAAGATCATCCAGCCAATCACTGAGCCAGAGACATATAAAGCACCGATTGCAAAGCAAGGGTAGGTAAGCACCATGGCATACCACACTAGCTTTTCTTCAGCAGTATTTCGATTAAGTGTGCACGTTGCCATATGATGATTAATCCTAAGGTGACGAAGAAGATGCCTGCGAAGGCGGCGATAAACGCAATTAACTTACGTGGACTACTTTTTAGTTCTGGATATGATGGGCTTGCCAATAATTGAATCACTGGGTAAGACGCAAATATATCGGCACGGCTAGCTTCGATTCGGGCTGCTGCTGAGGTAAAGATAGCTTCGGCCATATTAAACTCGCGCTCTAAACGTTCTAGTTCGATAACTTCACGTGAATAAACTTTAAGTTGATCTGTCATGCGCGTGATAGAACGATCTAAGTCGATAAGCATTGATTTTTGCCCTTGGAGATTTGCAAAGGCATCAATAAGATCAGCAAACAGCTGCGCACGTTTTGGCGTTAACTCTAAATCTAAGCTGGTGAAAATAGCCGCCGAATCGATGCCAAAGATCTCACGTGAGCGCTTAGCAATGGCTTTGCGAGTTAACTGTAAGCGATTTTGCTGCGCAACTACTTTAGGGTGCTTTTTACCCCAACGCGCACTGTATTCAGTTAGCGTGCTCACCGTGGTAGATAACTCGCGTGCATAGGCGTGAAACTCAATATCAGACTGCAGCGTAAACGCTTGACCTGCGTGACGCGGCGACACACCTAACTCTTCACTTAATTGGTTGATGTATTCATTTAGTTTTTGCACTTCAGCATTGGTGTAAAGATGCTTTTCTTTAACGCCAGATAAGGTGCGAATTAATTGATCCATTTGATCGCTTGATACAAGCATTGAACGTTGCTGAAAATCGACAATCGCGTTGCGCGTATCATTCATGCGCTCTTGGTACTGACCAAGAATATTCTTGATGCTTTGATCGCGACGTAATACTTCATCGGCACGAAGGTTATCAAGCTCTTGTTGAAACGATTGATAGAGTGCAAATGCTTTAGCTTGCGCTTGTTCGCGGCTACTGCCTTTAACTTGCAGCGTAATTATTGACGTTTGCTCGGTGAGCTTGATTTTAGCGCGGCCAAAATCAACAGGGGAAATTTTTAAGCTATCTGCAGCGCGCTCAATCACAGTGCGGCTTGATAACATTTCTTTGTAATTAATACGTGGGTTAAAACCACCGCCAGAAAAAGGGGCATTCGTTTTTGAAACTACTTCACCAATATCATTAAGTGACACACTCGAACTATTACCTGTACCCGGTAATACCAACTCCATATCGCTGGTGTAAACTGGTGTTTTGGCGAGATATAGTGCAGTAAACAAACCAATTAGTGCGTAACACATCACCGCAACCACCAAATAAGGGCGTTTTAGTGTGCGGTAGATATGCGCTCTAATCAGACCAAATCTATCTAAAGGGACAATTGGATATTTCATATCATCACCTACAGTAACTTAAACGGTGTTATCAACTCGGCCATAGCCTTGGCGATATCACGTAGGTTAGTAACACTAGAGTCGTAACAAGCAACGGCATCGTTTGGCATCAAGTACGGATTAATGCTGTTTTTGCTTGGCATGGTAAGTAACTCTTCCACTGAACGTTCAATGACTTGAATTTGACCCGTTAGTGGATTTTTGCTTGAAAGCACAATGCGGCGCGGCGCGTTAGTCCAATCTTTACCACCGACGCAGTTGGCTGATACTGCTGCTTGTAGCAAACGCGTGCCATAAGGCAGGCTAGTCGAATATTTACCAATCGCTGCGCTGGTGTTATCGCCAGCTGAATCGATTAGATTCGACATAAATACGCGAAAACCTTTTGGCGTAATTTGGCTCGGTCTAACAAGGTGCGGTTGGAAACAACCTGTGCTTGGGACAATCACGCGATCGCCAGCTACCAATGGGTAATCTTTGACTAACTTACCAGTAAGTACACCCGTCATATCCACTTGTACTTGCCAGCCTTTACGTAGCAACATTACTTGATCTAACTTGGCATCAGGGCGAATACCTGAGGCGGCGCGTAGTGCTTCAGAAAGTAAACGAGTAGGGGAGAAATCACCTGACGCAGCAAGACGATCTTCTTGCGTTGCTCTTGGTAATTTGTCGTTAATCAGCACGCGACCCGGTTGAAATACCGCACCAGCTACTGACACTTCAATCGCCGACCAGTTAAGTACTTGAATTGTGACTGCGGCTGTTGCAGGTTGGAAAATATAATTGCGCACTAATGCCAACTCAATTTGTGTTTCCAACGTGTTAGTGGTGTCGCCTGCAGCGGCTATTTTTCCGATTTGTGGCATCTTCACCGCACCGCTGTTATCGATGATGTAACGGCCAGAGAAACCTTCGCCGTCTTCGATATTCACTTCGATTAAATCACCCGGGCTAAGCAATAAACCCTCCGCCAAAATCGGATCAACGCGCATATCAGGTAAATCATTAGCGGCAGTTAAGTTGAGTGGTTGGTCAGTGTAATAGTTAACAGGTGCAGCGGTGTTTTGCAGTTGCAAACAATCAAGACCACGAGCGAAATCGGCACTTGGCGGCGCTTCATGCACAAATTTATCGCCAGAGTTATCCATCGCCCCGTAAAACTGTTCGTCACCGCGATCTAAATCGCTCGAATAGTGTCTAACACAGCCCGATAAACTAAGCGCAGCAATGCTATAAGCGATCATCGATAATTGAATGAATCGTTGTCTCTTTAACATATCGCACTCCTTGTAGTTGTTTATCCAGTGTGTGGCTGTTTTGCGTTTTTAAATCTGATGATGAGTTATGTATCAGTGGATTGCAGGGACTGTACCAAGATTGGTTTGTTAGTTAAGGTATTGTTTTATATTGATTTTGTCGGGTTGTGTATTGGTGGTAAATGTTGGGATTTGCGTTTTGCAATGCGGGAATAGGGTGGTTTGCAAAATGGAATTTGGTTGAGTTAGGTTAACTCATCTTAACGTCAGGGACGATTACGTTTTTCACATGTTTATTTTTAAATCGAGGTTTTAAATGATTACAATTTTGATAATCTATTTATTTGAAAATACTAAGGATATTTATCTTCATTCGCTTTGTATATTAAGCGGTAAATTGCTTTAGGGTACATACTGTACACTAATTAATATTGATGAAGATGACAGCCTCATCAAACTTAAACGGCTTAGTCTGAGTCGTGCAGAGTCTCTAGGCGATGAGTATGACTCAAAATGATTTTGAAATTCGCAGTTTAAACAACCTTGAACAGGTTATTTTAAAAAGAAGAATAGTGAACTTTAATGAAAGACTATATGAAAAGCATGATTGTATTGATATGCGCTTTTACATTTTTATTTGCTTGTACGAAAACTAAAGAAAGCGGTTTCGAGAATTCCATCGAGAAAATTTTTACGGCTAACCCGAATGCGGACGCAGAAAAATCTATATTAAATGAAGACTTCCGCTTAATTGGTGTCTATAGCCATAAGATTTTGATCCCTGGAATTGATATTAAGTGCCATATATCACCAGCAAGAATAAGAGTTATTGATAAAACCTCTCATTTTTATCCAAATTATTCGGCAGCCAAATTTAACGCTTTAGCCCGAGTCTACGCGAAGTATTATAATGCTAGGATGGCATCGCATTATCGAGATAAAGGTTGGAGGATTTGCAATAAAAAGTGACACCCAAAAATTTCTCACTGATTTTTAATTACTTAAGTCGCATAACTTCGAAAGCTCAATACCTTCTCATAATAACAAAGAGTAAAAAAAGACATCCATATTTTTTTATATATTTACCCAGTGCTTATATAGCAAAAATAAGCAAAGCAGCCTTTTACAGTGGCTGCTTTTTTATTACTCGCCAGTTGAATTTTTTTGCTCTAGCGGTAGGGTGTTTTGAGCGTCTAGTGCTAAATACTGAGCGGTTAAATTTATGGCTGTCCCAAAATTGGTAATCTAAATGTATATAATGACGAAGAATCAGGCCTTTTAGATAAGCTTGTTGATGAGGAAATCAAGGCGTTTAATGAAGGGGCTCAAAAAACTCCATTGTGATTATGATTGTGTAGATAATTATCAAAGAGACACAGGAAAAAGTACGTACAAATGAGAGGAGTTGTATTACAAGCAGGGATTAGCACAACTGTATTTATAGGAAAAGACTATCGCACGTACAGAAATACGTTCCAACATGAATTTACTCACTATTTTGGAATGAGGCATCAAAAGAATGCACCAGATGGGAAGGCCGGAAGTATGACGTCATATAGTGAAATAAGAGAAATTCTAACTTCTGATCGAGTTAGATTTTATAACGCATACAATAGCGCATTGGGTCGCGACAAAGATAGAACAGGACACTAATATGGTACTTAAAATAAAATATTTTTATTTAGTTATTTTTATACTTGTTTTTAGTGGTGTCAACAGTAAAGAATTGAATAAAAAGGAGTTTTCATCGAGGGTGGATAATTTTAAGTCTTCAATTCCAAATACATTTAATTCCTATAATGAGAGATTTATCGAAATAAATGATTCATATATCTATACGGTAGAACTTGTTAAGAAAGGAATCTACTCCAGAGTATGGTGTTATTATTACATTGACCCGGTAAAGATTGTTAAGAAACAAGAACGTCCGATAAAACTCACTATAGAAAAGTTAATGGTTGCCCAGAAAAAAGCAAATGAATGTGGCTATATCGAAGGGAATAAAATTCCAAGAATATTAGGTACTTCATTTGAGTCAATTGAAGAGTTTAAGATTATTCAGGAAGAATTTTACGTACTGTTTAATTCAGAGACCTTTACAACTGAATTACGCTCAAATTATCCGCTAGATTATAACGATATTAAAAATAGCACATATATTTCGATGAGAAATCAAGGTAATGGACGTGTGGAAGTGTATATTCCAGTGTATAAAAATAGACGACTAAGAATAAATTTGGAATTTAGGTCAAAGCGTTTGATTGTTAAATCTCTGGTATTTTCGAAGGGGGCATTGTAAAAAGATTAGACATATATGGACGCTCCCTTGCTGTCAAGGCATTAGCCTGACTTTTGTGTCGCGATAGCGGCACAAATAACGCTTGTATTTTCAGTAGCCAATTGTTGCTGAAATAAAAAAGGGACAACCATTTTTTTCTATTTATTTACCAAGTGCTTATATAAAAAAATTGAACAAAGCAGCCTTTTACAGTGGCTGCTTTTTTATTACTCGCCAGCTGAAATTTTTGCTTTGGCAGTTGGATTGTTTTTTCGCCAAGTGTTAAAGCTCTATATGCTGAGCAGTTAAGTTTATGGCTGTCCCAAAATTGTTAAGTCCGACTTAAAGAAAGAATCTTGAGTATATAGCAAGATCGCGTGAATTAGACAGTTTAATTAAATCGTGAGATTTGTTAACAAGTGGAATTTTCAGCATACTGTCATCAATATTTTTGTTAATTTAAATTATGAATACTTTAGAAATCAGGAAGATTGGCTATCAATATCAAATTGATGGTGTAGAACAAGAAGCTCTGCATTATCAATCTGAGTTTATTGTTGATGGAATAGGTCTTTCACAGCTATACAATTTCGAAGAGAGTCGCCCTTGGTTTGGTCAAACTGAGTTTGAATCAACCACAAATCATAAAGCTGAACTAAAAGGGCTTGAGTTGCCCAATAATCAACTAAATAACGGTCGTTTTGTCCTTTATCGCTGTCACTGTGGTTGTGATTATTGTGGCGTAATATCTTGTAAAATCATTCGAACTGAAACTTCGGTTAAATGGACTGATATTTATTTCGGCGATGAAGATGGGAGATTTGAAGGCGAAGCTAGTGACAGTGTTTTAATTAATCTGACTGAGTTTGAATTCGATATAAATGAATATGACAGAGTCATTGACGAATTTTTAATAAAATGAACTGGCTGCGGTGTAACAATGATCTTTATATATGATGTTTTGAGAGTAACCCTGCTGCTTGTTATTTTTATAATGCTAATACATATAAGAAGGGATGTTGAACTTGATGTAAAACAAAAGCTCGTTTTGTATTTTCTATATATGCCATTTTTTATTTATTTTGGTGGCGTTGACTCTATTAGCGATTTTCCAATTTTAGCTTATTCTGATTATTACCCTTATAGAGCGCTATTAGTATTTTTGAGCTTTTTTATATCTTTTGTTTTTGTTGTAACAAAGAGCAAAAATGTTTGGTTAAGATTTTCCTTTCTGATGCCAATAATTCAGTGCCTTGTTGTTTTTTATTTAAATCTTTCTTATGAAAGTCGTTCTTTTTCCCTTTTCTTTAAAAGCTGGTTTGATTAATCATAAAAAGTGACACCCTAAAATTTCTCAATGATTTTTAATCGCTTAAGCCGCATGACTTCGAAAGCCCAGTATCTTGCAATAGATACTGGGCTTTTATTTTGCGATTTTGACAATGGGACTCATAAGTAAAAACAGCCAAAGTTCTAGGTTGTTATGCTAGCCTCTACTTCAAAATTTCATATTCCAAGCTCCAAAAACTAAGTAAAATGCCTGCTAGTTATTCTCGTCATTAATTGTTAGTATCAATTCTGTAATTCAATAATAACAAGTGTTTCAAAGGAATCTAATCTCGTCATGATTGACCGACTTTCCCGCTATTTACGCATGACTGGGCAATGTAGTTCAGCCGAATTGGCTGACTTTTTGTCTGTGAGCGTTTCTACTGTATCTCGTCAGTTAACTAAATTAATTGATGATGGAAAGGTGGTGCGTTTAGGTCAGGGTAAGAACGTTCGTTATATCTACCTTCGTGCGGTTAAGGGGGTTACTCAACCTGTTTTGGTTAGGCAAGTCGATGAAAATGCGGTTATTCATCAACTCGGTAAGTTATGGATTATTGATAATGGTAGTGTTTTGGAAATGGATAACGAAATAGTTGCCTATGATGATTTACCATGGTTTTTCTTTGACTTAAAGCCACAAGGATTCATCGGTCGTTTGATTGGTAAGCGGGTAGCGTCAAATTTACAAGTCTCGCCACGAGTCGATAGTTGGAGCAGTGATGATGTGCTGCGCTATTTAGTATTAGAGCCAAATAACACGCCGGGCAACTTTGAGCTGTATAAAAATTTCGATACGGTGCGAAGTGTTAAATCAAGCATCCCAACGCGTGAACGAATATTAGAGCGCTATGAAACTCATTTAACTAAGCCAATGTTTACTGAGTTTGAAGAAGCTGGAGGTTCATCAGCAGGTGGCGAGCAACCGAAATTTAATGCACTTCTTGGTTCGTCTAAAATTGTAAAATATAGCCAATCGCTCAATGTGGCTAACTCTAATGCCGAGAGGGTAAAAGATTTGCTCATCTGTGAGCATCATGCGCTAAACGTATTGCGTGAATACAATGGTTATGCGGCAGAAACAGATATTTTTGTGACCGAGAAACGCGCCTATCTTGAAGTCAAACGTTTCGATAGGACCGTTGTCGAACGTGAGGAAGGTCAAATCGGCATGGTGTCACTTGAAAGTGTGATTGCTGAATTTATTGGTTATGTAGAAAACTGGTCTGACGCTGCTGATAAACTATTGGCCCAAGAGATTATTAAACCTGACCAAGCTGAGTTGCTAAAACTTTGGTTATCATTCAGTAGGCTTATCGGAAATACGGATACCCATAATGGTAATGTATCGCTATTTTTAGATGGAATAACTCCATCAAAACTAACGCCTGCATATGACATTTTGCCCATGGCATATATGCCAAATAACGCCGATATTCCGACGCCTAAGGTGAAAATTGTGCGTCCTGACAATATTTCAGATGAGATTTGGCAACAGGCTACATTATTGGCTGGTGATTTCTGGCAACGAGTTTCTGATGATTCGAGAGTTTCGGAATCTTTTAAAACTATCGCTAGTGACTGGTTGAAGGCTATTTTGTAAAAATTGGATACAATTTTTAGCCGATAAAGCTCCCTATTTAGTAATAAATAGGGAGCTTTTTTTGCAGGTTAATAAATCTAACCCTTTCCTAATCTAATACGCGCCTTTCGCTATTAATACCGTTGGGACAGAGAAAAATAAAAAGTGACACTCAAAATATGACAAAGTAATTGCTCAATTCTCTAAGCAGCAAGAAAATGAGGCGCTGTAGGATCATTTGGATTCTAATATCAAACTTGCCAAATAATTACAATATAACTACACTGTAATTTATGAGTGACATTATATTTGAATGGGATCCTAATAAAGCGAGTTCGAATATAAAGAAACATGGTGTGAGTTTCGAAGAAGCACAGTCTGTATTTTACGATTCCTACGCTCGATTAATTCCAGATCCCGACAGCTCTTTTGGCGAAGAGCGCTTTATTCTTCTCGGTGAAAGCAGTCAATTCAAAACGCTTGTCGTTTGTCATTGTTATCGAGAGCCTGACGATAGGATTCGTATTATTTCAGCGCGAAAAGCTGAAAAGCACGAGCGTAAACAATATAAGGGGTTCCGATATGCGTGAACAATATGATTTTTCAGAATCCGTATCTAATCCGTACGCGAAGAAACTTAAAAAACAAATTACTATCCGTTTAGATCAGGATGTTATTGAATACTTCAAGCAACTATCTGAGCAAAATGGTATTCCTTATCAAAATTTGATTAACCTTTATTTAAAAGACTGCGCAAATAGCCATAAAGAGTTAAAACTTGATTGGAAGTAATGTTGTAACTCTAATGAGTTAAGTCTTTAAATATTAAAAGCTCCCTATTTATCAGTAAATAGGGAGCTTTTTTGTATCAATGAAAAAATCTAACCTTTTCCTAATACGCGCCTTTCGCCATTAATACCGCTGGTACTGTTAAAAACAGTAGCTTGATGTCAAGCCATGGGCTTTGCTTGGCAATGTATTGGGTGTCTAACTCAACTTGTTGTTCAAAGTCGATATCGGCGCGGCCTGATACTTGCCATAAGCCGGTTAATCCCGGTTTTGCATGTAAACGAGCTTGTTGCTGGTGGCTGTATTGCTCGACTTCGCTGGTGAGTGCTGGTCTTGGGCCTACTAGGGCCATATCTCCATTTAACACGTTAAATAACTGTGGCAATTCGTCGATTGAGTATTTGCGAATAAACCAGCCGATACAGGTGATGCGCGGGTCTTTTTTAAATTTCTGACATAGGCCCTGACGATTGCTTTTTGCAGGATCTGGTGCTTTGAATCGCGGATCCGTTGGCAAGTACATTGAGCGTAGCTTATACATGGTGAAGCGGCGGCCGTTTTCACCAACACGCAGTTGGGAGAAGAACACTGGGCCACGGCTCTCCAAGCGAATGAGCAAGGCAATAGTCAATAACAGCGGGCTTAGTAACAGTAACATCACTAATGCTAACATCTGACCAATGACGAGTGGTAAACCGCGATGTCCGCATTTCTTCTGCTGCGCTCTTATAGTCGCAAGCGTTTTTGTCATACGTTTTTGCATCAAGGCCATGCGAAGCACGTGAGTCAATGAGTGTTTGTTGGTGCGATCTATTAGTTGAATAGCCATGATTAAGCTCCTTTCTTAGCTAAGCCAAGAACGTAAGTGCGAAATAGAAATAGGGGATTGCCAACGACGTAGCGTTTGAATTTAACGCGGGGCTCTTGCATTAAACGCCACAACCATTCGCCACCTAGGCTGCGTAGCCATAACGGTGCGCGTGGAATGTTGCCGCTGAAAAAGTCGAATAAACCGCCGACAGCTAACACTGTGCGGCATTGCAGTTTATCTTTGTGCTGGTTGATCCAGCGCTCTTGCAGCGGTGAACCCATAGCCACGAGCAACACATCACAATGGCTATCGTTAATTGCGTTAATGACTTGCTGATTATCGCTATCGTTAATGAAACCGTGCTGATAGCCCGCGATGCTAAGTTTGGGAAAATCGCGAATGAGGTTATCACGCATCTCACGTGCCACACCCGGCGCTGCGCCAAGTAGATAAATAGAGCGCTTGTGATTGATACACTGTTGACACAACAGTGGCAGCACGTCTGTGCCATTAACGTTATCTTGCAGCTGATAGTTAGTATGACGTGCTGCCATGCGCATGCCGCTACCATCTGCAAACAGGGCATCGGCTTGGTTTAGCTGGTGATTAAATTCGGCATGTTCAACCGCGAGATTTATGGAATGGGCATTAACGAAAAAGCCAACTTTGGGGCCAAGTGGATTGGCTTTAGTCGTCATCCAATTAACCGCCTGCGTTTTACTGACGTTGCGAATATCAAGTCCAAATAGCTTGACGATATAAGGCGCATTATTCACGCGCGGCTTATTGTGGTTAGCTGGTTTAATTGCTGTAACGCGTTGCCATAAATTTAATAGTGAATTTGTGGCTGACGGTGATTTATTTACGCTTGCAGTTTTCATAAATACACTCCTTGTTAAAGGTTGGTATTGCTGTTTTTGTTTGTTCTATACTGCTGGTTGCTTAGGTTGTGCCAATATTTTAATTTTTATTAAGTTATTGAAATTACGTTGTTTTATGGTTTGTGTTGAGTTTTTAAATAATTAATTTACTCGCAGAATAAAAATCCATTTTCATTTTGCGAGGCGCGAATTAAGTGGTGAATTGGCGGTTTGCGGCGACTCATTAATAGCGCGATGACAAAAGTTGGGAAAGTTGTGTAATGTTTTCTGGGTTTGCTCAAGCAGCAAATCATCGCGGCGAGACTTTTTACGCTGTTTGGTAAACAAGCGTTGTAGTCTAGCTATCTTATTGGCCAACACAAACATCAGGTAATGTGTTGCTCGCTCTATTGAGCCACTGCGCAGTGGGCCGTAGTTGTGGTGTCTAATGAAATCCGTTAGGTAATAGCTGCTCGTGTTATTCCATTCTTGAGGGATTTCTTTAATAAATCGACACCCTTCGCTGTGGCTGATGACATGACTATTTTCCCCCCAACCAACATCGTATTGCGGCTCTACCTTTTCATGGCGGTGGGTAATAATGCGTTTCAACCAACTTCGCGCCTGCGGACAATTGCGAATAATCATTACGCCTGAATTAAATCGATGTGAGTAACCCTTAGCCATGTAAATGGATTTCGCTGGCACAAAAACGGTATTTAGCGGCGGGCAGTTGTCATTAATATAGGCATCGGCATCGACGAACATCACCTGTTGATAGCCGGCGCGCAGTGCGGTGTACATTAAGGTGAGTTTGAGCCAGCAGCACTCGATACCCATTGGCGAGTAAAATGGTTTGGTGACAACTTCGTAGTGATAGTCGTGCCTTTCTGCATAGGCGCGATGTGATGCAAGGTGTTTAAAGTAACGCCATTGATATCCATTTAAGGCAATGCTAAATACCAGCGTGGTATGGCGCGATGTTTTCGCTTCTGCTTGAAAGGGTGCTTCCATCATAGGGCCTCCAGTCAGTTAAAATTAACGTCCTTAAGGCTGATAGCAATTAGTATTCCTGTTCACTATTTTTTGTTAATCCATTGAATTATATTGATTTTCAATTTTGGTCGGAGGTTGTGGTGCTGTGTTGTTTTGCAAAATACGAGCACTAATTAGTGCTACGCATTGCAAGATGCAAAATAATGCGATTTTAAATGTGCAAATTTATCACTTTGTTATTTATAAACAATGGCTTGCTGTAGTGGCACGGATGTCGCTATGTCTTGTTACACCATAAATTGATTTGATATTTGATTCGCTACATTTAGCAAGGACAAAGGTGACTATCATGAACGGTTTAGCTAATAAAACAGTAAAGAAAGCAGTGATCCCAGTTGCGGGTTTAGGTACGAGAATGTTACCTGCGACCAAGGCTATTCCCAAAGAAATGCTGCCGATTGTCGATAAGCCGATGATTCAATACATCGTCAATGAATGTATCGCCGCAGGCATTAAAGAAATTGTGTTGGTGACACATTCATCGAAAAACGCGGTAGAAAACCATTTTGATAAATCTTTTGAGTTGGAAAGCACGTTAGAGCAGCGTTTTAAGCGTCAACTGCTCGATGAAATTCATTCGATTTGTCCTGAAGACGTGACACTTATTCAGGTGCGCCAAGGGGAAGCAAAGGGCTTAGGTCACGCGGTATTAAAAGCACGTCCTATTGTTGGTGATGAGCCATTTGCCGTTGTGCTACCGGATGTGATTTTAGATGACGCTTCGGCGGATCTAAAAACACAAAACTTAGCGGCAATGCTTAATCGCTTCAACGACAATCACATTAGTCAAATTATGGTAGAGCCAGTGCCTGAGGAGTTAGTGAGTCAATATGGCGTAGCTGATTGCAATGGTTGTGTGTTATCTGAAGGGCGCTCAAAACCAATGATTCGCGTCGTTGAAAAACCTGCTATCGATGAAGCGCCATCGAACATGGCGGTGGTTGGCCGTTATGTATTATCAAGCGCCATTTGGGACTTATTAGAGCAGACACCACCCGGCGCTGGCGATGAGATTCAATTGACCGATGCAATTGAGCAGTTGATTCAACTTGAAATGGTCGAAGCCTTTCATATGTCGGGACGCTCTCACGATTGCGGCAGTAAATTAGGCTATATGCGGGCGTTTGTTGAATATGGTTTAAGAGATAATAATTTAGGCGATGCTTTTAAAGCTGAGCTACAGGAGATTCTCGCTTAATAGAATTTTGCCTTTCGTCATTTGCAATTGAAAGCGACAGCCTAGGCTGTCGTTTTTTTAAAGTTTTGTTTTTAGTCACCTTTTAATACATAATCAAAACATACTGCGATTGTTATTTGTATAGCTAGATTTTATTAGAAATGCATGGAGTAGCGCGTTGTTAATAAATTGGTGCAAATAAACCCTACGCAGAGCCCGTTCAAGAGGTGAGATTATGGAAAATATAAACCGTCCCCGTGTTCTTTTTGTCGATGATGAGCCTGATGTTTTGCGCTCGTTATCTCGTATTGCTCGCAAATTAGATGCTGAAATTCTAACGGCCAATGGTGGCCATGAAGCATTAGAAATTATTGAGCAATCTCCCGTTGATGTGTTGGTTACCGACATGCGAATGCCGCAAATGGATGGTAATGAACTCTTGGCGCAGGTGGCCAAGAAAGCGCCGGAAACCGTGCGCATTGTCTTAACTGGTTATGCCGATATGGATATGGTGTTGGGCGCAATTAATAGCGGTCATATTTGGGGTTATTTGCAAAAGCCGTGGGACAACATGGAGTTGATTGTTAAGCTCAAACAAGCGCTGCAACTGCAACAAGTGTTGGCAGAGCGCACCTTGATGCGCCGCACTATCGAGCAATATCAGTATTATCGCAAGGAGCATTTTGAAGGCTTCATTGGTGATTCGGTGGCGATGCAATTTGTGTATTCATCAATTGAGCAATGCGCGCCAAGTCAGGCGTCGGTGTTTATTACCGGCCCAAGTGGATCGGGTAAAGAAGTAGCAGCTGCGGCGATTCACCAGCTGAGTAAGCGCAGCGATAAACCTTTTGTGGCGCTTAATTGTGCGGCGATCCCCAGCGAATTAATGGAATCTGAAATCTTTGGCCATGTAAAAGGTGCGTTCTCTGGTGCGGTGTCTAATCGTGATGGCGCTGCGAGTTTGGCTAACGGCGGTACCTTGTTTCTCGATGAAATAGGCGAGATGGATATCAATTTACAGGCTAAGTTACTGCGTTTTATTCAAGACGGAAAATTTCAAAAGGTCGGTAGCGGTAAAGAAGAGCACGCAGATATTCGATTTGTGTGCGCCACCAATCGCGATCCGCAGCAAGCCATCAAAGAAAATAAACTCAGAGAAGATTTATTTTATCGCTTAAATGTTATTTCGTTATTTATGCCGCCACTTAATCAGCGTGATCGCGATAGTTTGAAGTTAGCAGAACATTTCTTGCAGCATTACAGTGAACTTGAAGATAAAGCGTTTGCGGGATTTGCTAGTGATGCCCAACAACTGATTTTAGATTATGAATGGCCAGGTAACGTGCGGCAGCTGCAAAACGTTATTCACAGTTGTGTGGTCATGTCGCAAGGGCCTATGGTGTCGAGAAAAATTGTCGAAAGTCAGTTAGGACAAGCACAGCAAAGCGTTAGCCGTTCAAGCTCAATTAAAGCGACGCTTAATCAGCCGATTCAGAGTCAGTCAGTGGCCGATGATAGTTCGTCAGCTGATGCGGTTACTATGTCGTTAGCACAAATTGAGCGCCAAGCGATTACGCAAACTATTAAACGTTATGGCGGTAATGTGGTTAAAGCCGCTAATGAATTAGAAGTAAGTCCATCGACCTTGTATCGTAAAATTCAGCAGTGGCAAGATGAAAGTAGTGAGCAAATAAGTTCGTAAATTGATTTAATTGCTCCTTTCCAAATTGCGAAAAAGCCCTATCTACGCGTTGCATTGTGCAATGTCGAGATAGGGCTTTTTATTTTTGCGTTATAAAATCATTACAAATCAATCAATTAAAAACTAAGGCAGAGTGGAACATAAGTTGAAGAGCATAAGTTGAAATTAGCTGAAGAAAGCTGATACCCCATACAAGGATATCGCGTCATGACGACTTATTTGAAACAACTGCTGCGGCCTATGTCGCTGTTATTTTCCAACGCTGCTTGGCTCTTTGGTGCCGAAATTCTCGCTAAGTTATCTCGCATCGTGACCATTATTGTACTGGCGTTTATGCTCGCGCCTGTTTCTTATGGCACGGCGATGTTGGCGCTGGCTTGTCATGACTTATTTTCCTTATTGCTAAAAGCGGGTGCCGGGCCGCAGATTATTCGCTGTAGTGAACAGCAACTGGTGCAATATGTTCAAAATGGCATTGTCATCCAATGGGGGATTTGTGCGCTGCTTATTTTGTTGCAAATGTCGCTTGCAGGCGCAGTGGCCAGTTGGTATGACAATCCTGATATTGCGCAATTACTGTGGGTGATGGCGCTGACTTATCTGTTGTATCCGTGGGTGAGTATTCGTATTTTTCTATTGCAGCGTGACAATAACATGCGCGCTTTTGGTATTCGCCATGGCATTTGTGTGACGGCTGAGAATTTATCGATTGCGCTATTCGCTTGGTATGGCGCAGATATTATGGCGGTTGCTTATGGCAAGCTAGTGTTTTCAACATTGTGGCTCGTGTTATTCATTCATTTACCGTCACCACGATTTGAGTGGCGGGTAGATTGGACTGTGCTAAAAGAATTAGTGACTCGTTCGGGGCAGGTGTTTAGTAGCGAGCTATTGAAAAGCTTGCGTCTGAATCTCGATACTTTTATCGCCGCTAAGGTGATGACGCCAGAACTATTTGGTTTCTATAGTTTTGCTAAAAATGCGGGCATTGGCTTAAGTCAGTCGCTTGGCAACGTCTTTAATGCCGCGCTTTATCCGTTTTTATGCAAACTTCACCGCCAACAAACATTAAGCAATCATCTGCTGCTAATTTACGGCATAAGTGGCGCCGTCGCACTCATTTTTGCGTTGCAAGCTGTGGCTGTTCCGATTTATCTACCGTTGTTATTCGATGCTAAATGGCAATCAGTGACCACTGTTGTGTCTGTAATGTGCTTAGTGGCGATGCCGTCATTACTGATAGATGCACGCTGCACGTTAGCGCGTGCCCAAGCACACTTTCATCAAGAAATCGTTATTCGATTTGCCTGCCTAGTGATCAGCGCGAGTTGTTTGCTGATTGCCAATCCATTGCAACCGTTAGTCTTTGCTCAAACGCTACTAGTCGCAGGCGTTCTCTGCTGTATCACCATTTTCATTGCCCCTGTCATAACTTCTTATGGCACGCGATTATTAAGGAGAGTTAACAATGAATATTAATAATGTCCCAATTGTTTCTGTCGTGGTGCCGATGTATAACGTCGATGCCTACATCGCAACCTGTATTAATTCGGTGCTGGCGCAATCATTTAAGCAATTTGAGCTTATTTTGGTTGATGATGGCTGTAGTGATAATACCGTCGCCATTGCTAAAGGTTATGACGATTGTCGTATTAGAGTGGTGTCGCAGCGTAATCGCGGCTTGTCTGGCGCGCGCAACACGGGGATTGATGTGGCCCGAGGAATGTATATTGCCTTGCTCGATGCCGATGATTATTGGGCGGAAGATAAGCTAAAGCTGCACGTTAAACATCTTAACGCTAATCCACAGGTGGGAATTAGCTATAGTCCGTCATTACTTGTCAATGAGGACGGAGAAAATTTAGGTATTGGTCAGTATCCTAGATTACGTGATATTACGCAGCAACACGTGTTGTGTCGCAATCCGGTAGGCAATGGTTCAAGCCCAGTGATACGCCGCTCTGCGCTAGAAGATATTGCGTTTTATGGCAGTGGCGAAAATAAATATCGCAAAATGTATTTTATTGAGTCGCTCAAGCAATCGGAAGACATTGAATTGTGGGTACGTCTTGCCATTTCAACCTGTTGGCAATTCGAAGGCATTGAGCAACCATTGACGTTTTATCGAGTTAATCAAGGTGGTTTATCCGCCAATATCGAGGCTCAATTTAGTGCCTGGAAGACGGCTATGGCGCTTAATAAAGCCGCTGCGCCTATGCTGTTTAACGGTTATTATCGCTTGGCCAAAGCCTATCAGCTGCGCTATATGGCGCGTCGTGCTATTCAAAGTGATAATAAACTGCTTGGACTTAAACTGGTCGTTAAGGCGCTAATATGTGATGTTAGGATCTTGTCGCAAGAGCCAAAGCGCACAATGATCACTACTGCTGGCGCTTTGGTTAAGCTACTGCCCGCAAAGCTTTACGCCAAACTAGAGCAGGTGGCGATGCAGTATTTTGGCGCCAAGCAGATAAGTTAACTTTGTTCGCTGATAGGCAGATAAATAGTAAAGCTGCTGCCTTCGCCGACTGTTGATTCAACTTCGATACGGCCCCCGTGTTGTTCCATGATGCTGTGGCTTATCGCTAAACCAAGCCCTGTACCTTGACCTGCGGGTTTGGAGGTGTAAAACGGATTAAAGATCTCGCTAAGCTTGTCTGGCGCGATACCTTCGCCAGTATCGGTAATTTGTACAAATATTTCGTTATCTTTAACATCACTAACGATAGTAATGATGCCTTTGTCTTTAATCGCTTGTCCTGCATTGTGTAACAAGTTCATCAATACTTGGTTGATTTTGCTAGGGAACATCAATGTAGGTGGCACATCACCTAATTGAGTCTTTATTTCACAATGATATTTGAGTTCATTTTGCGCCATGACCAAGGTGGCTCTGAGTCCTTCGTTAATATCGCTAAGCACCATTTCTGGCGAATCATTGCGGGCAAAAGTTTTTAGACCTTTAACTATTTCGGTGACGCGGGCGATACCGTCGTTGGTACTGTCGATTAGCGGATTAATATCGTCAATAATAAATTGAGCATCGTGACGCTCAAAGAGTTCATCGAATTGTTGCTGCAGCGTTTCGTCAGTCATTGTCGATTTTAGCTCGTCGATCAGCGCTAAAATATCACTCCAATAGCCTTGTAGCGTATCGATATTACTTTTAACAAAACCGATGGGGTTATTGATTTCGTGGGCGACACCAGCCACTAATATCCCTAGACTTGCCATTTTCTCATTCTGAATACGTTGTGATTCACTTTCTTTGAGATCTTTATGACTTTGTAATAGCTCTTTTTGGCTGGTGAGCAGTGCTTGCTCGCGCTGATAAATGGTGCGGCTCATGCGGTTAAAGCTTTTGGTGAGCCGCGATAGCTCTTTGATTTTTATATCACTGGTGAGTTCAGATAGCTCTTTGCCGTCTTCGAGTGAGGTGGTTGCTAGCGCGAGTTTTTCAACGGGATCGACTAAATAGCGGCGGCCGAAGTAATAAGCGAGGCAGGATATAATCAAGATGGCGATAATAATTAGCACGGTGAGCTGAATAATTAGCTCACTCATTGCCTGATTGATTAGGGTGTCATCATAGATAAATTGTAGTGATAAGCCTGCAATCGGCCAATCGATATCGCGTGTAATGCCTTGGTTAATGTCACCCAACTGAGCTATAAGAGTGCTGCTTTGCATAAACTTAATAGTTAAGCCTGCTGGCGCGCCAATTTTTTTAAGAATGTCTTCAAAGGCAATAGTTGCAGTTATAACACCTTCGATTTCACCTTGATAATCGATGGCTTGGGCGAGTACCCAATAGTAGTTTTCTCCGATTTTTTTCACGCTAATGTGCGAGGGAATGTCACCTGCTAATAGTGGCGGAAGCCACGGCGCGTCGTGATGATAAAAGCCTTCGAGATCATTAGTGGCGTAAATAAACTGCCCTTCAAAATCGAGTAAGCTGAGTTGGTATTTATCACCTAAAAAACGCAGGTGCTGAAAGTATTCGGCGATTTTTAGGCGATTAACCGTTGATTGCATCATCGACTGCACAATGAGCGGGTGCTGGCTTTGTTCCTGTAAAATCAATTGTCGGTTGGTTAGAAACTGACGCAAGCTTTTACTTAAGGTATCCGTCTCTAATTTTACGAACGCTTGTTGTTGTTCGTTCACTGATTTAGCAGCTTGGCTCACCACCACAAAGGTGGTGAGTAGCGCTAGAGCTAAATAGCTGACAAAAATAAATTTAGCGGTAGCAAACGAAATTGAGACTTTATTCATGCAACTGACTACTCATTAGATAGATTGATTAGGCGAACAGCGTTGTTGTTATCATAGAAGCCCATACGATAATCGTCGATAGAGAGCGCCTCGTGCGCATTTGGACTATCGGCTGAATAGCTAGAAAAGGGGTTATTGTAGGATTTTATTAATCCTTGCTGTGGTGTAGTTAGGTTTTCTAGCGCTTGGTGAATGGCAAGCATATCTTTGTTTTTATCACCGCTGAGTGGCACGCTTTTGATTGCACTAATCAATAGTTTAGTTAAATCATATGCGTGAATAAATCCCGTAGCGGCTGGCAATTCTTCAGGTGATTTAATGTTTGAAAGCGAGGTTAAGCGGTTAAATACCTGTTTGCTAAACGCTGTATTGTTTTTCGATAAAAACGAGAAATTGGTTTGGATAAACTGTAAATCTATCGCGCTTCTTTCTGCCATGGTGACTTGATTAGCAAAATCACCGCCAGTAATCCCCCAATGGCTGCGCATTGCAATGCCGCTGTTTAGTGCGGCCAGTTGTTTTGCGAAAATAATACCTTCTGGCGCGTTGCCGACAAACAAGATAACGTCGGGTTTGGCATTAATAACGTCGTGTAAAATAAGTCGTGCTTGGCTGTCATTAATTCCCCAATTAAAGCGCTGTACGCCAATGTGTTTGACACCTTTATCAGTGATGGCTTGCGACATCTTATTGAGGTTTGACTCTCCCCAACCAGTGTTTTCCAACAATAGGTAAGGACGTTTAAAACCTTGGTTTAATGCTCGGCTAACAATGAATTTTCCAGCATTACTGTCATCGATTGACAGTCTAAATATCCAGTTCTCGTCACTATTACTGCGAGTAATCGGGCCCGCAGCAGCCCAAGGTACAAGCGTTAAGATACGATTTTTGTTAATAAAGGATTTGTTGGCCAGTAATGGTGGAGAATGTAAGCCACCAAAAACCGCGATAGCGCTTGGATCTTTTAAGAATGCTTTAAGATGTTTCGCACTGCGCCTTGAGTTGCCGCGATGGTTTTTTCGCACAACAGAGAGCCTGTAGCCTTGTAATTGATGGCTCTCTTCACTTAGCGCTGTATTGATACCTAACTCAATGGCATGGGCTGCTTGCTTTAGCGTTGAAAAATCGGCATCGAGATAGAGTTTTAGTTCTTTGGGAGGTGCTGAATAGGCAAATGAGTTAGCGCAGATAAACAGGCCAGAACAGAGTAATCCAATTAGTATTTTTCTCATTATTTTCAGCTCCTTGCTTCGTATCAATCTCCATCTAATCATACTTTCTACATAAATAAAACCTACACCACCGATATGGTGGTGTAGGGCGACTTACTCATTAGATTTATTGGCTAGGCATGGCTAGCCTGTAATAACCCCAGCAGATAGTTGGTTTGTTGCTGCATTAATGCAACGTCGCCACGGCTTTCGACATTAAGTTTTAATGGTCCGTTTGGCGAAGACTGAAATAGATTGAAACGCCAGTTATTGAAGCTCATTGATAGACCGTCGGTGTGTTTAATTTCTGTGGCGCTGCTGGCTAGTTGATGCTCGATATCATCCAATACAGCGGCGCTATTTTTAATCTTGCTGTCGATTTCTCCTGAGGTTGGAAATGCTAGCATTTGTTGATTAACTAATTCACTTAAGCTCTGATTAGTCTGTGAGATTAACTCGCAAATCATTAACCATGGGATCATGCCACTTTCGCAATAGAAGAAGTCTTTAAAGTAATGATGCGCATCAATAGAACCGGCGTAGACAGCATCTTCTTGGCGCATTCTGTCGGTCATTGGTTGCTGGCCACATTGACACTCGATGGCTTCGCCACCTGCGTTGGCAACGGCGGCTTTGGTATTCCAAATCAGGCGACAATCGTGAACAATTTTTTGCGAAGGTTGTTTTTGAGCAAATTGCTGAGCGAGTAGGGCAATGATGTAGTATTGATCGACAACATTACCCTGCGCATCAAAGAAGAAACAACGACTGAAGTCACCGTCCCATGCTAACCCTAAATCGGCGCTATGGCGTTTTACTGCATCACTTGTTTTACGTTGGTGATGGGATAACTCAGGATCTGGCGCACCGTGGGGAAACTCACCGTTTGGTTGGTTGTTAAGTTTGATGAGTTGAATCGGCACTTGCTGACCTAGAAACGCTGTTTCCAAGGCGTTAATCACATTACCAGCCATGCCATTACCTGCATTAACGACAATCCGTAAAGGCTTGATCGCACTTACGTCAATAAAACTCAGAATTTGTTGAATGTAGGCCTTAGTATAATTTTGGTAGACCAACTTTCCTGCACTTTTAGGCATTGGCGGTTCATGATTGATGATGGCTTGTTGAAGCATCGCAAACTGCTGTTTGCTGCAAAGTAACTGATTTTGCGCATCGATAATTTTAAAACCATTAATAACTTTTGGTTGTGCGCCACCGGTTATCATAACTCCGCCGTCTGATTGGCTGACTGTATTTGCGAAACATAACTCTTCACTGCCACACAAACCAATATCAATCACGTTACAACCAGTGTTTTTAATACCTTTAATTAGCGCCTGTTTTAATGTTGGCGTAGAGAGGCGATTATCACCGCCCACCACTAAGCAATGTGCGTCTAATTGTTCTGCAACGGCAGCGCCGAGACGATAAGCAATCTGTTCGTTAATATCTTTGTTAACTACGCCATTGATTTCTGATTGGTGAAAGCAAGTAAGTGTTTCCATGACTAGTTCTCCTAGTTTAAGTGGCGATTATTGATGACACAGTAAGCTGGCATAAGCGCTTTTAGCTGTTCTTGAGGAACAACAGTTGGCCAGCGACTTTGAAGGGGAATTTCGATTGATTGCTTGGCAAAGGCGAAAATAGCGCTGTCGACTTCACTAATTTGGCACTGACTATAAAAGCCATTATCGAGATTAACGACCTGGCTTTGCGCATTGATGTCGTTTAGGGCAATTGAACGTTGGCAATATTCTAGCAACGGGCTGTGATTATCTTCGACGATGTCTAGTAGCGTATTAGCGCTCATTAACCAAGGGTTAGCTAGTTGATTTGCTGCTAAGGCGATGTTGGCTGTGTTGTCGAGGGTTACTAAATAATCTTCTTGAGCCACTTGTGCTGCTAGATATAGGCTGTGCTCAAAAGCATCGTAATCGTCGATGAATTGTGGATGATGAAACACCGCCAAAGTTGCGTTTGTTTGCTCCAACAGACTAATTAAAGCGGCACTGGTAAGTGCTGGCGTGGTGCCCTTTTCACAAGGTGTCGACAGTATTAGAGCCTTGATATTCGCTTGTGTTAAATACAGTTCGATACTGGCTTGCCATGTTTGAGGACACACGATAACTGGGCGTTGGCATCCTAATGGGCCCACAATATCCATCACATTGGCAATCAGTTTATTGGCATTTGAGGCGTGTAAACTATCGATAACTATGATCGGTGTAAACATAAGCGTTGCTCCATCCATTTAAGCGTAACTTGATAGAGCAGGTTATGTTCCAATGTTTAAATAGCTAGTTAATACAATATGTTACTGAATCTAGTAAAGGATTTTGAGCAATTCTTTAACGCTAATTTTGCAAATTGCAATGAAATATAAAAACGAGAAAAGGATTATGTTTCTTATTTGAGGTATTTATTGGGATGTACCTCGGCGTGAGGGAATTTTTCTTGATGAGATTCGAGGGCTTTTTTGATGTGTTGATAGTTTTCAAAGCTTGGCATTGAGGTTTCAGCACTCTGCACAGAGCTTTCATTAGCCTCATCATCTAAATAATAAATTGTTGATTCATCGTCAGGAGCTTCGATTATCTCTGGTGATTTTGATGCAAACGGTGATTTAGGAAACCAAATATCAATACTTGAATGAGCGACAATTAATACGAACGGTAGCGCTAACCACATTAACTGTTTTTGATACAACAAGCCGAGAGTTAATAACAAGCAGATAAGAGTGATGTAAATAAATATTAGCTGTGTTTTGGGTTGCATCATCCATGTTCCAATTAAGCGGGGTGAAAAATGAACTGCATTGATTCACTCCCTGAATCAATTTCTTACAGTCTAACAATTATTTATAAATTGTATACCTTTTTTGTTACGCGTTTGTTAATTTTTCAATTGCGCGCTTATACATAGGCACTGCTTCTTCTGCATTAGCGATACAAGTATCTAGATCGCGTAGTTTGCCATCGCTTAAGTGATAAACCCAGCCGTGTAGACGAAGCTCTTGGCCACGCGCCCAAGCATCTTGAACGATTGAAGTGTGGGCAACGTTCATAACCTGTTCAATAACGTGTAGTTCAGTCATACGATCTTGCTTGGCACCAGCGTCAGTAAAGGTATTTAGGTGTTCACTGTGCTTGTGTTGTACGTCTTTGATATGGCGTAACCAATTGTCTACCAGACCAAACTTGGCGTTGTTCATGGCTGAGTTAATACCGCCACAGTTGTAATGGCCTGTCACAATAATGTGTTTTACTTTAAGTACTTCAACAGCGTATTGAATCACTGAAAGACAGTTTAGGTCGGTGTGAACAACACAGTTTGCAACATTGCGATGTACGAAGAGTTCCCCCGGTTTTAAACCGACAATTTCATTGGCTGGAACACGTGAGTCTGCACAACCAATCCACAGGTAATCTGGATTTTGTTGTTCGCTGAGTGATTTAAAGAAACCTGGCTCTTGTTCTTCAACTTGTTGAGCCCACTGCACATTGTTGGCAAATAAGTTTGGTAGAAATTTCATGAAACTCTCTTTCTGATCAGTAAACGGGTTTTATTGTTATAACATGACATAAAATGTCAAGGCGGTGGTTATAATAGCGGTAATTGGTAGCTTTTAATAGTAGCTGTTAGCTGGTCGGACGGGAATATTTGAGAATTTTTAGTTGCTGCGGATATCAAAAAGGCAACTTGCGTTGCCTTTTTAAAGGTTAATTATTTTACTTCTTTACCTTGCGCCTGTAGGTCGGCGTGGTAGCTAGAGCGTACCATAGGGCCACACGCTGCATGGGTGAAGCCAAGCTCATTGGCAATTTCACCGAGCTCATCAAATTCAGCTGGTGGCACGTAGCGTACAACAGGAAGGTGATGTTTACTCGGTTGTAGGTATTGACCTAAGGTAAGCATTTCTACATTGTGTTCACGTAGGTCTTTAAGTACTTCAACGATTTCTTCGTTTGTTTCACCCAAGCCCATCATTAAGCCAGACTTAGTAGTCACTTGTGGGTGCATTTCTTTAAAACGTTTCAGAAGCAATAATGAGTTTTTGTAGTGAGCACCTGGACGAACTTCGCGATATAGGCGTGGCGCTGTCTCTAGGTTGTGATTAAGCACATCAGGTGGCTCAGTCGCTAAGATATCGAGTGCTTTGTCCATACGGCCTTTAAAGTCTGGGACGAGAATCTCGATTTTAATGCCTGGTACAGCGGCACGAATTTCACGAACACAGTCGGCGAAATGCTGAGCACCGCCATCACGCAAGTCATCGCGATCTACTGAAGTAATTACTACGTATTTTAACTTCATGTCCTTAATGGTGGCTGCAAGCTTAGTTGGCTCTTCAGCGCTAACTGGCAGCGGACGGCCATGGGCAACGTCACAGAACGGACAACGACGTGTACAAATAGCACCTAAGATCATAAAGGTCGCTGTACCATGGTTAAAACACTCTGACAGGTTAGGACAAGAAGCTTCTTCACATACTGAGTTAAGGTTGTGCTTGCGCATCGCACCTTTAATTTCATCAATACGGGCAGAGCTGCTTGGCAGTTTTACGCGTAACCATTTTGGCTTGCGCAGCACTTCTTTCTTTTCTTGTTCAACGATTTTAACAGGGATGTAAGCGAGCTTGTCTGCATCACGCAGTTTTTCACCTGCAACTAGCGTAGATTGTTTAACCTTCGTCATTAATAAATCCTGTAATTTCTTCAACCTCGCTGTAACCTAACAGCTGGGTAATAATTGGCATGAGGTCACGCTGTACGCGTTCGACATTGTCGATATTGCTATAGTCGCTGACTTGAATCATTTCTAGTCCTGCGTAACCACATGGATTAATTTGTTTAAATGGCGATAAGTCCATATTGACGTTTAGGGCAAGGCCGTGAAAAGAACATCCTTTGCGAATGCGTAGCCCTAATGAGGCAATTTTCTTTTCGTCAACATAAACACCCGGTGCATCTTTTTTCGGATAGGCACTAATATCGTATTTCTCTAGTACTTGTACGAGAGATTGTTCAATACGGGTCACTAACTCTCGAACGCCAATCTTTAAACGTTTGATATCAAGGAGGAAATAAGCCACTAATTGACCAGGTCCGTGATAGGTTACCTGACCGCCGCGGTCGACTTTAACAACGGGGATGTCACCAGCAAACAGCATGTGTTCTTCCTTGCCTGCTTGGCCTTGGGTAAACACAGGCGGATGTTCAACAAACCAAATCTCGTCTTTTGAATTAGCGTGACGATTGTCAGTATAGGCTTGCATGGCATGCCAAACGCGTTCGTAATCGCGCTCGCCTAAATAGCGATAGACAATGGGCTGTTGTGTTTGCGGTGATTGCTCAGTCATAAAACCTCAACAATATTAAAGTACGTAACGTACGATATCGATACCTGATAATGATTTGTAAAGGGTTTCAATGTGCTCTTTACTGGTCACTGTGAGTGAATATGAAATAGAGTGGTACTTGCCTGTACTGCTCTTTCTAACACCAGGTAGACGTTTGTAGGCATTTGGTGTTAGTTCGTCTAATACGACTTCAATTTTAGTCGGCAGTTCATCCACTGCGTCGCCCATGATGCGAAATCCGAACTCACATGGGAAATCTAGGATTTCATCAAATTTAGTGTCCATTGTAATCTCCAACACTGTTTGGCTAACAAGCTGCGCTTGTTTTTATTGATAGGTTAATACACGACGGTCGGCGATGGTAGCTAAGTTTGCTAATGGGCATCTATTCGTCGGTATTTTGGGCAGCGCCCAAAAAATTCGGGCTATCTTAACTGATCATCTATGTTGGGGCTAGCACTATGAGCGAAAACTTGGATACAGTTCGCCTGATCCGATGATTGAAATTGCTATAACATATAGGATTCTATTCCAATAAAAAGGCCGCTAAATGCGGCCTAGATAAGGGTATGTATTAGCGTTTTTTAGCTAAACCAGCCGTTAATCATTTGCTTGAAGTAATCCATAGTGCGCTTAAACCAGCCACCTTGTTCAACTTCGTTTAATGTCACTAGCGGATAGCTAGCGATGTCTTTACCGTCAAGTTGGATAAATACTGTACCCACTTGCTCACCTTTAGCAATCGGCGCTTCTAATTCTTTAGAAAGCTCGAAGCTTGCTTTGAGGTTTTTACTTTGACCACGACGAATAGTTAATGGCGTTGACTCAGTGATACCTAACTTTACTTCATCTGTGGCACCGTACCATACGCGCTGGCTGGCAAATTCATGACCCGCTTGGTATGGGGTGACAGTTTCAAAAAAGCGAAAGCCATAGTTTAAGATTTTCTTGCTTTCACTTGCGCGAGCTCGGGCGCTCTTGGCACCCATAACAACAGCGATCAAACGCATATTGTCTTTAGTAGCTGAAGAAACCAAACTGAAACCAGCTTTTGAGGTGTGGCCTGTTTTCATGCCATCAACGTTCATGCTCTTATCCCACAGCAGGCTGTTGCGGTTAGCTTGTTTGATGTTGTTGTAGGTAAAGAACTTTTCTTTGTAAAGGGCGTATTCTTCTGGTGTTTCGCTAATAATAGCGCGCGCTAATAACGCCATGTCAAAAGCGGTTGTTTTGTGTTGCGTGCTGTCTAAACCATGGCTGTTTTCAAAGAAACTGTTGGTCATGCCAAGTTCTGTCGCCACATTATTCATAATGTCGGCAAAGCCGTCTTCTGTACCAGCAATGTGCTCAGCCATAGCGACACAAGCATCATTACCAGATTGAATTACGATGCCGCGATTTAAATCAGCAACAGAGATTTCTTTGCCAACTTCGATAAACATCTTTGACGAGTCTGGGAAGTTCTTGGCCCATGCATTTTCGCTGATCGTAACTAAATCACTGTTCTTTAAATTACCGCTCTTAAGCTCACGACCGATAATAAAGCTGGTCATTAATTTAGTTAAGCTTGCAGGCGCTAATAGGTCATGCTCATTTTCAGCGGCTAGTACTTTCCCCGTTGTTTGGTCAACTAGGATATAGCTTTTGGCTGCAACTGTCGGTTGATTTGGAATAATGGTCGTTGCTGCCACAGTGTTTGCCGAAATTAGCATAAGAGCCACTGTCGTTGCCTGTTTTAGGCGGCGAGAAAATGTAAACATAAAAATGTAACCGTAATAAATGAAAAAACGCGCAGTTTACGAATAAGCTTGCGAATAAATAAAGCAGCAATACTAACTAATTAAGGCATTTTGATAAATGCTTTTGGGAAATTAATTTGCACTTTTTTTAGGACAGATTCACAGTGAGTTAAGCTCACTATCGGTCCTAATAAAAGTCGATTAATTTTCCCAACGGATTCAATCGTATAAGGCACTTGGTGTGTTTGCGACTCGGCAGTTAATATTTCCGTCGCTCGTTGCTTATCGGAATTGGCTGCTAACTGGATAAAGCATTCTGGATATTGGAACTGTTGTGGCTTTTTCGGTGAAACCACTTCAATGGCCACGCGAGCAGTACCGTGTTTTAAAACTCCAAGTTTATAAGCGGCGCCATAAGATAAATCGATGATTCTGTCGGGATGAAAAGGTCCGCGATCGTTCACTCTAACGATAGTACTTAGGTTATTTTCGAGGTTGGTGACCTTGACAAAGCTTGGGATTGGCAGGGTTTTATGCGCCGCTGATAAACCATACATATTAAACACTTCACCATTAGAGGTGTCGTGGCCATGGAATTTCTGGCCATACCAAGAAGCAATGCCTTGAGCTTTATAGCCAGTGGCGTCTTTGAGAACTTGATAGTGTTTACCGCGCACTTGGTAATCGTTATTTGCCCATCGCGATGGCGGCAAGTATTGCGGCTCAATATCGGCAATTTCTTCGGCGGTTGGTAAACGACTCGGTGCGTGATCTTGCTCGATATCATAGCGCGACTGGCTCGGCATCAGAGTACAAGCTCCCAGTGACAAAATAGTCGCGCCTATTATTAAACGCTTAATGGAATGAACTAGCATAAATTATCGATTAAATTTGCGATGGGTGTGAATGGCCATAATGATGCCAAAACCACTCATCAGGGTAATCATAGAAGTGCCGCCCCAACTAACGAGTGGTAGCGGTACACCAACAACCGGCAGCAGGCCTGAAACCATACCGATGTTTACAAATAAATAAACAAAGAAGGTTAGGGTGATTGCACCAGCAAGAATCTTAGAAAATGGCTCTTGTGCGTTATTAGCAATAAATAAGCAGCGAGCGATTATAAATAGATAGACGCACAATAATCCTGCGACGCCATATAAACCGAACTCTTCACTAAACACCGAGAAAATAAAATCGGTATGACGCTCTGGTAAAAATTCTAACTGCGACTGCGTACCGTTGAGCCAACCTTTACCTTCGAGACCACCAGAGCCAATGGCAATTTTTGATTGAATGATGTGATAGCCGTTGCCTAGTGGGTCGGTTTCGGGATTAAGGAAGGTTAAGACGCGGCGTTTTTGATAGTCGTGTAAGAAAAAGGTCCACATCATAAAGCCAAACGGCACTGCGGCAACGCCAAGAGAACCAATTACGCGCCAGCTCATACCCGCTAAAAACAGTGCAAATACGCCAGAGCTAGCCACCAAAATAGAGGTGCCTAAATCCGGCTGTTTGTAGATTAAAAATACCGGTACTGCGATTAATATAGCCGCGATAAACGCGTGCTTTATGTTAACGGGTAGGGCATAGCGAGTAATGTAGTGAGCAATCATAATCGGCAATATGAGTTTCATTGCTTCAGATGGTTGAAATTTGGCGACCCCAAAATCAATCCACCGCTGTGCACCTTTGCCAACATGACCGAAGAGTAATGTGGCCACAAGAAGACCAACACCCACTAAAAATAGCGGCATAGCCCAACGTCTTAAAAAGGTTGGTGGAAATTGCGCTGCAATGACCATGGCGGTAATTGAAGCGCCCATGTTGATGGCTTGGCGTTTTACCATGGCAATACTTTCACCGCCTGCGCTGTAAATGACCACCAAAGAGATGCAAAACAGCGTTAATATTCCTGCAAGGAGCGGGAAATCAATATGAATTTTATGGCTTAGTGATTCAGGTTTAGCAAAGCCTGCTTTATTATCGTTCATTAATGACTGTGTCCTGCATCATTATTGGCCACTAACGATGGCACTATGCTTTGTTTGGCAAGGTAAACATCAAATAGTTTACGCGCAATTGGCGCTGCACTACTGCCACCACCACCGGCGTTCTCAACTACCACGGTTACCGCAATCTCTGGTTTTTCAAATGGCGCATAGCCAACATACATCGCATTGTCGCGATGGCGCTCAGCGATTTTTTCCGCATCGTATTCTTCATCTTCCGCGATACTAATCAGCTGCGCTGTACCAGTTTTTCCAGCAGAGACATAGGGGGCTCCTTTAAAGACGTTATAAGCGGTGCCACCGATATCATTAACTACTCCCCACATGCCTTTTTGCGCTATCTTCCAGTTGTAATTGTCTTTGAGTGTGATCGGAGGACGTTCGTCGGCTGGCAGTTGTAATAAGCCGTTTTCACCTTGGCTAGCGCCTAGTATTTGTGGCGTAAAGAACTTGCCACTGGCTGCAACAATAGCCGTTGAGTTGGCTAACTGAATTGGTGTCGCTGTCCAATAGCTTTGGCCAATACCTAGAGAAATAGTGTCTCCCGGATACCAAGGTTGGCTGTGACGACCGCGTTTCCATGCCCGCGATGGCATGATTGCGCTTTTCTCCTCATAAATATCTACGCCAGATTTAACACCAAAGCCGAACTTATCCATGAATGGACTTATACGATCGATGCCCAATCGATTTGCAACATCGTAATAGAAGGTATCACAGGATTTTATCATCGCTTTATATACATCTACTTTACCGTGACCCCAGGCTAAATGATCGCGAAAGCGGCGTTCAACATTGGGTAATTTATACCAACCAGGATCGCTAATTGACGTGCGTTCGGTGATGATATTTTCTTCTAATGCAACTAATGACATCAACTGTTTAATAGTTGATGCTGGCGGGTAAGTACCTTGGGTTGCGCGATTGATTAGCGGCTTATCGGCGGAGAGTAATTTACGATACTCTTTACCAGAAATGCCATGTACAAATAAATTGGGGTCGTAACTCGGGCTGCTGACTAAGGCCAATACCGCGCCGTTGTTGGGATCGATAGCAACGACAGAGCCACGGCGTCCTGCTAGCTCTTGATAAGCTTTCTTTTGCAGATTGATATCGATGTTCAGATAAAGATCTTGGCCGTGTTCTGGTGCAGTTTCATTAAGTACTCGGACTACTCGTCCACGATTGTTAACTTCGATTTCTCGATAACCAGGTTGTCCATGTAATAGTTTTTGATAAAACTTTTCAATTCCTAGGCGACCAATATCACGTGTTGCAGCATAGGTAGCTTCTTCGCCGTCGGCAATAATTCGCGCCTGATCTTTTTTATTGAGTTTTGCTACATAACCAAGGGCATGAGTCAGCATTTCACCATAGGGGTAATGACGTTTTAGACGCGCCTCAATTCGCGCTGCGGGAATTTTATGCAGTGCAACACTGAGTCTTGCGACTTGTTTTTGGGTCAGACGGTTTTTAATAGCAACACTTTTGAAACTGTTACGGCGCTGCCTTTTGGCTGATTTTAAAAAACGCTCCCGCTCTTCGTCAGTGATTTCAATGATTGTTGCTAAATCATCGATGGTCTGGGTAAGGTTTTTTGTTAGATCGGGAATGATTTCTAAACTGTGGCTCGGCTTATTTTCGGCGAGGATAACCCCATTCCTGTCGTAAATTAATCCGCGGTTAGGTGCAATGGGAATTACTTTAATGCGGTTGCCATTCGCTTGAGTTTGATATTTGTCGTATGAATTAACTTGAATGTTATAAAGATTTGATAATAAGACGAAAATCAAAACGATAACGCCAGCAAACGCAATAATAGCTCGCCGTGTGAAAAGGGCGTTTTCGAGGGCTTGATTTCTGATTGGAGTACGATTTTTTAAAAACATGAACAATCAATATGGGAAAATATCCGCACATTTGACCACAGATCGGGTAAATACTCTATAGCAAAACAAGGGGATAATATAAAAACACCTGTCTCAGACAGGTGTTTGGGCAAATAGTTCGATTATTCGCGGTGATAAGGGTGGTTGTTATTGATACTCCAAGCGCGATAAAGTGCTTCGGCAACAATTACTCGAACCATTGGGTGCGGCAGTGTCAATGCTGACAGTGACCACTTTTGCTCAGATGCAGCGATACAAGAAGGAGCTAAGCCTTCTGGGCCGCCGATGAGTAAGCTGACATTGCGACCGTCTAACTGCCATTTCTCTAGATTTTTAGCCAAGGTAGGCGTCGACCAAGGTTTACCTTCGACTTCTAGCGTAACAATGCGATTGCCTTTGGGAATAGCAGCTAAGGTGAGTTCACCTTCTTTTTCTAGAATGCGTTTGATATCCGCATTTTTTCCGCGTTTACCCGCTGGAATTTCTAGGATTTCTAAACTGCAATCTTTGGGAAAACGGCGCACATATTCCTGCACACCACTTTCAACCCAAGCTGGCATTTTGGTGCCAACAGCAACTAATTGAATTTTCATTTAGCTGTTAAGGTGCTTAGAGTCGCCGCCCCAAAGTTGCTCTAGGCGGAACAAATCGCGGTGTTCCTGATCCATAACGTGAACAATCACATCATTCATATCAAGTAGCACCCAGCCACCTTCTTTTAGACCTTCAATTCCTAAAGGTGGCATTTCAGCTTTCTTAGCTTCTACTAATAGGTTGTTTGCCACAGCGCGACAGTGACGAGCAGAAGTACCAGTACAAACAATGATGTTGTCAGCCATAGGAGAAAGTTTGGCAACGTCTAAAACTACGATGTCTTTAGCTTTCATATCTTCAAGTTGTTCAGTAATGAACTCTACTAATTGAGTGCCTTGCAAGGGAATACCTATTGTGTGTGTCAAAAATAAAGTGGCGTATTCTACCATTCAATTGTTGGAGCTAACAGCATTGGTTGCAGTTATTTGGCCAACAGAGTCACAAAGTTGGCCGTCGTTTATCAATAACCTGTTGTAATAGACGCCTATTCATTAACTCTAAGCAGTTCTTGCGCATTTGCTAGCGTATTGTCGCTAATGCTATTTCCGCCAAGCAAGCGAGCAAGCTCTTGCACGCGTTCTGATTCTGACAACGGTACCATGGTGGTTTGCGTGGTTCGTCCATCGGTGTGTTTTACGACGCGCATTTGATGGTGGCCACAGCCAGCAACCTGTGGCAAGTGAGTCACACAAGCAATTTGTGTTGATTGACCTAACTCCCTTAGCATTTCGCCAACAGTCGCCGCTGTTGGGCCACTAATACCTACGTCAACTTCATCGAAAATCAGTGTTGGCGTGGCAACCTTATTGGCGGTAATCACCGAAATGGCAAGGCTGATACGCGATAACTCACCGCCGGACACAACTTTATTGAGCGCATCTAGTGGCTGGCCAGGATTCGTTGATACCAAAAACGCAACACTGTCTAAACCATGCTTATTGATGTTGCCGCTTTCATTAAATGTTACATCGATTGCGAACTTGCCGTGCTCCATACTTAATCGTTTCATCGACTTGGTAACGAGTTTTTCTAATTTAGACGCATATTTTTGGCGGCTTTGTGAAAGTTGCTGTGCTTGCTCGTAATATTGTGCTGCTATTTGTTCAAGTTGTATTTCTAGCTCGCCAATACGCGCATCATCGTGATTGATTGCTTGTAATTCACTGTGAATGCTTTGATGCAGTGCTGGTAATTCCTGCGGTGTCACTTGATGTTTACGCGCTAACTGCATCGCTTTGCTCAAGCGTTCATCAAGTTCGGCTAAGCGCTCTGGATTTTGTTCAACACTTTCTTGATAGCTTGTGAGTTCCTGTGCGCTTTCTTGCACTTGAATCAGTGCGCCATTGAGCATTTCAATTAGCGGCTCTACGCTACTGTCTTGTTCAATAAGCTCGTCTAAGGTTGCAAGAGCACTGTTGAGCGCTGATTCTATGTTAAAGCTATCGTCTTCGGTTAGTTGATGAAGCAGTCGGTGACAGCTCATTTGAATCGACTCACTGTTTGATAGGCGCTGATGCTCCTGTTCAATTTCGTCAAATTCGCCTTCTAATAGGGCGAACGCATCTAGCTCTTCGACTTGGTATTCAAGCAATTGCACCTTAGCTTGCGCTTGTTGTTGGGCAACTTGTAACTCTTTTAATTCCGCATTGATTTGGCTGTAATTTTGATGGCTTAAGGCGACTTGAGCGTTGAGCTTTTGATGATTAGCGTATTGATCGAGTAACGATAATTGAAGTGCGCTATCAAGCAATCCTTGGTGGGCATGTTGGCCATGAATATTGAGGAGAAATACGCCAATTTCTTTCAGCTGACTAATCGGCACTGGCTTACCATTGATATAGCCTTTTGAGCGTCCTTCTTTTGAAATAACACGGCGAATAATACATTGCTCATCATTGTCTAATTCGTGGTGACGAAGAAATTTTAATGCGGGTTTATTGCCCTCAACGCTAAAGGTGGCACTAATATCGGCGCGCTTACCACCAGGACGAACCATTGCGCCTTCGCCTCTAGCACCTAAACACAGTGAAATAGCGTCGATAGCTATCGATTTACCGGCACCTGTCTCACCGGTAATAGTGGTCATTCCTTCTCCAAACTCGATATCGAGCGCGTCTACGATGGCAAAATCATTTACAGTTAATTGAGTTAGCATTGTCGTCACCTGTGTAAATTGGCTAAACCGTATATTTCTATACAGTGGTTTTGTACAGATATGTTTATTTATACAGTTGTTTTTTCGGTGATGCAATATTTTTGTTTGTTGAAGTGGTAAAACTATTGGTTACATTATTGCCATTGAATTTGGATGAAAGTGGACTTATTTTATTGACTATCAAATGAAATTCGGAACCTAACTATGAATGGAATATTAAGAGCGCTTTTGATGATTTTTCTAATCGTTATGGCGATAGTTTGTTATCAAATTGGCTTTGCGACAGGCACTTATGCCGTAGTTGCCTTAGGCGTAATTTTAGAAGTAGCCTTTTGGATTGGAATTTTTAAAAAGCCTAAGAAAGTAGCGAGTTAATTCCAATTAAAGGTCGCTAATTGTAATGGAACTAAAGCGTTCTACGTTAGAGAAACCGCAGCGTGCTAGTCATTTCTGGCTAGCTTGGTTATTGATTGCTGTGCTCGCGCTGGCAACGGTTTGGGGGCCGGAGTTAGACAGTGCTCATCCAAAACCTGATCTTAAAGGCAATCCATATGTTAGTCAGTCGATAAATGGCGACACTGCCGAAGAACAAAGTTTAGTTCTCACAACTCTCGCCATATTTGGAATACCAGTAGACATCAATTGGCGATTTAATAGCGTCAGTTTTAATGCCACTGTTGAGATTGCCATATTAACACAACGAGTATCTTTTCAGGCCATTCGTATTCTCTTACGTTGGCTGGAATTTCCAACTATTCATCAGCGTTTTAAACCAACTTTCAAATTCTCTCATTAAAGGCTTCTTTGTCTTTTTCTAAGACGTGTTGGTCTTTTAACTTAACGAGAGAAACTATGAAAAAAATTATTGTCGGCAGCTTAATAACGGCTGCACTATACCTATGCGCGCAAGATAGCTCTTTGTTATCGACTGTAGCTATATCTGATGTATTGTCTTCGCTGTCTCCGAAATCCATTGATGTTTTAAAGTTGCTAATGCCGTGGGCGATATTCATCGGATTTATTGGCTTCGCGTGGAAAATGGTCAGTTGGGCCCGCAAACGTAAAAGCGGCGCTTATGCTTTCGGTGCCTTGGTGCAAATGGTACTGCCGGATCCGTACGTTGAGCGGACCATTAAGTTGATTCAAGAAGAAAAGCAACATAAGAAACAAAGGGAGACTGATGATGCTCCTAAGGATTAGGTGAGCATAAGTAAGTCAATCAAAGCAGCGCCAAGTACTGAACGCATGGTGGCTGCTTTGAATTTGTTTTTTGATTAAAGAAGTTTAGCGCGCCGGATTAATTGTTGTAATTTGGGAAGTTGTTTGAAATATTAACAGGCTAAAGCATGTCTTATTCCTTATCAAAAAATACCAGCGGATTGTGAATAGTGCAGTGGTTTAATCTTTTAATTGAAACCAGTATTGGAACGGCGGACTGGGTGTGGCGCAATGTCACCTTTGATGTGCCGTGGACGCAAAATTATTTTTGGGCACTCACCATTATTTCTCTGTTGGTATGGACTGCTGAAATACTGTTTCCGTGGCGTAAACAGCAACAAACAATGCGCCACGGATTCTGGCTAGATGCATGGTATATGTATTTCAACTTCTTTGTCTTTAGTATCGCGATTAGTGGTTTTTACGCGCTGATGGCACAAGGTTTTTCGTCAGTGGGCGTGACAGCTAACAGCCTCGCAATATTGGATATGAGTCAATGGTCATGGTGGTTACAGCTGTTGGTCTTTTTTATCTTGTTGGATTTTTTACAGTGGTTTACTCATAAAATGCTGCATCGTGTTCCTGTGCTTTGGCGTTTTCATCAGGTGCACCATTCAATAAAAGAAATGGGGTTTGCAGGGCATTTACGCTACCACCCAATGGAAAATATTTTCTACAAGCCGCTAAAGACCTTAGGTGTTATGTTACTTGGTGGTTTTGAACCACAACATGCTTATGCTGTGCATTTCTTAACGATAGTGATTGGTCACCTCAATCATGCCAATATTAAACTCGATTACGGCGTTTTACGTTATGCTATAAACAACCCGGTGATGCACCTTTATCACCACAGCTATCAGTTGCCTAAGTCACATCCGCACGGGGTAAACTTTGGCATCAGCTTAAGCGTTTGGGATTACTTGTTTAACAGCGCTTATGTGCCAGAAACGAGTGGCAATTTAAAACTAGGATATAGTGACGATCACAAGATGCCTGTGGGATTCTGGGGACAACTCAAGCACGGTTTTTATAAATAATAAGGAGATCTAATGAGCGTAGAACAAGCCCGTTATTTTGCACTGCAGGCCCATGATGGACAGATGTATGGCACGCGCCCATATAGTGTGCACTTAGATGCCGTAGCTGATATTGCCAAACCTTATGGCGATGTGGTGCAAGTTATTGCCTACTTACACGATGTGGTAGAAGACACGTCTGTGGTGATTGAGCAGGTTGCCGCGCTTTTTGGCGAGCATATCGCTGCTTGTGTCGGAATAGTGACCGATGAGGCTGGCGCAACAAGAGCACAGCGCAAAGTAAAAACACATCAGAAAATGGCTGACGTTGAATCTGACTTATATGATGCATTGATTGTTAAAGCCGCAGATAGGTTAGCCAATATGCGTGCTAGCGAAGCAGGCAAAAGGGAAGATTTGTTAGCGATGTATGTGCAGGAATATACTGAGTTTAAACAGGCGGTGTATCGCGAAAATTTATGTGATGACATCTGGTTGGCGCTCGATGATATTTATCAGCGTAATCAATAAGTCATTAATTTTTTGAACCTTACAACATCTCCCTAGTCTATTCGCTGTTACTAATTCTGTTTTCACGACATAGCGCAAAGGGATTGAAGTTGTTTAGCCGTATTTCCAACCTAAGGTTTTCTAAGGCCATAGTTCTATCTTTGGTTATTCACGGCGTTTTGCTTGTTGTGATTGCCGCTCAGATAAGTGTTGGCGCAACTAAAAAACATCAAAAATTTGCCAAAGAAATTAAACAACAGCAAGCCATTACTGCTAAGTTAGTTATTACTCCACCTGCACCTATCGTGGTAAAACCACCAGAGCCGCCAAAAGAAAAAATTGAGCAAAAGATAGAGAAAAAGCTCGTTTTACCAAAGATTAGCGCTGATCCAACTCCGCTGCAGAAAGTAGTTAAGCAGCAAGAGCCTAAACCGAAACAAAAGCAAAAGGTCGTTACTGAGAATAAGCCTGCGGTTAAACAGAAAATTAAAGAAAAGCCTAAAGAGAAAATTGAAGAAAAAGCGCCACTTGCAGAGCCAGTAAGAGACCCTGAGCCGTTGACCAATCGCGCTGCCTTGGTGGTAGAGGAGCCTGCGGCAAAATCATCGACTTCATCACTGAGCGTATTAGAGCGCAGCCGTGCTTTTATTCGTCAGCAAACTTCCGCCGCACCGCAATATGAGATCGAAGGTCAAAATGCTGGGATGTCAGAGATGAACAATTCTTTTCCCGTCCACGATTATCAATTTATCGAAGAAAAAACCATTGATGAAAAAAGTGAAATCAAGATAACCTGTGATACAGCGCTTAAGAAGGCATCGGTTATCGTTTCAGCTGGCTTGTTAGGCGGCACATTGAAATGTAAACCTGGGCATGATTTAAGCAAGTTTATTAAAGCCAAAGAAAAGCCGAAGTTTCAGTATAAATTGCCCGAAAAAGACGAGGATAAAAAAAACAATGACTGAATTCGATACCGCTCATCAATACCTACTGGATAAGCCTGAAACTAGCCATGGTTTTCCTTTTGGGGAGGGCGTCTACGTTTATAAAGTTAAAGATAAGATGTTTGCAACCCTTGCGATTGGTAAGGCGGGCAAAGGCGATGGCGATAAGCGCGATTGGTGGTTAAACCTAAAATGTGATCCCGACGAAGCCGTTATGCTGCGGGACATTTTTGAGAGCGTGATTCCGGGTTATCACATGAACAAAAAATTATGGAACACCGTTATTCTAGATGGCTCAATCCCACGAGGTGAAATTGAGCGCATGATCGATAATTCTTATATGTTGGTGGTTAATAAGATGACTAAGAAAGATCAAAAGTCTATCTTGATCCACTTTGAGCAAAGCTAGCTGCGCAACGTTTTCATATCTTCGATTAACTCGTCGAGCTTTTTAAACTGACGACCGTAGACGCTGTTTAAATCAAATTTGTAGAGCGCCTCTGCGAAATAGGCGATTACTGCAGTCATTAGTGCTGTCGCAATGATCAAGTAATACGGCTGACCGAAAATTAAGATATCGGTTGGCATTTTTTCCATTAACACGCTAATCACTTTGCCGCCTGCTTTACTCACCATGCCTTGCGTCGCCATGCCAATGAAAAATAGCGGATAGAAAAACTTGTAGTAAAAGGCATAAGACTTAATCGAGCCCTTGAGCCAGTTGTCGAAGTTGGTTAGATATTCAAAACTGCTCTGTCCTTTGGAAATACGGTGAGACTTTGCGAGCTCTTTTCTTGCCATAAGTACCAAGGGAGTTAATAACAGACAAATATAGAGGCCAAGTAAGGGGGCGCCGATCAGGCTAAATACCACAAGCATAATAAGTGCACCGATAATTATCGCTTTGATATTGATAGCGAACATGCGCTGTAGCTTATCGACCAGGTTTTCAGATTTTCTGTTGTATAAGTCGTTAACTTTAGGGGCTGTTAATTGGCTTTCGTTAACAAAACCCTGTTTCCACATTTCTTCGATTGATTTGGTCATCACTTACTCCTCACTTGCAATAAATTTAGATAATTTAGATTTGATCCGGCTAATACGTACGCCGATGTTGTTGACGTTACTGCCGATAATGTCGCTAATTTCTTGATATGACTTCTCTTCGAGATAAAGCAGTATCACTGCGCGATCGGTTTCTGATAAATGCTTAATGGCGTTGTAGAGCACATTAATATCGTCATTGGCAAAGGCCTTGCTGTCATCGACAGCTTCTTCCGGCAGGGCGTCAGACACTATGGTGTTGTCGCCGTTTTTGCGCTTTTTCAAATAGGTCAAACAGACATTTAACGAAATGCGGTAGATCCACGTAGACCATTCGCTTTGGCCGTTAAAGTTGTCTTTACTACGCCAAATTTGCAGACACACTTCTTGGTAATAATCTTCAAAATCTTCTTGCGTGTTGGTATACGCGCGGCAGATTTTGATGATGATGCCGGCAAAAGGCAGTATCGACAGTTGATAAAAATCGCTGGTCATGAATGTCCTATCAATGAATTTCTCAAAAAAGATACCTAGTTAGTGGCAAGCGAATTGGGTTTATTACAACGAGGTGCAAAAAAATTTTTATACACATGACATTTGTCATATCGAGTCATGACAAATTGCTCTAATTAATCAAATTGCAAGTGGGCATGATAACCCTATCAACTGATAGGAGAAAACAATGTCCTCAATAATCGATATCAAAGCGCTGAGCTTTCAATACGTCAAAAGTGATGTGAAGCAGCGTGTCCTCAATGAACTATCCCTCACTATAAACCGCGGACAGGTGGTGTGTTTGCTCGGCGCTAATGGCGCGGGAAAAAGTACGTTAATCAATCTGATGCTAGGGCGTCTCAAAGCGCAGTGTGGAGATATTGAAATCTTTGGTCAGCTCCACAGCAGCAAAGAAGTGCGTCAGCGTTTAGGTGTTATGTTGCAAGACTCGGCAGCGCCCGAGCGCGCTAAAGTCAGTGAGCTACTTGAGCTTTTTCGCAGTTACTACGATCAGCCATTACCGCTAACGCAGCTTTATAGCGATTTACAGCTCGATGGCATTAAAGATAAATATTTCGGCGCGCTATCAGGCGGTCAAAAACAGCTGGTGCTGCTGGCTATTGCCTTGTGTGGCGATCCAGACCTGTTGTTTTTAGACGAACCAAGCGTTGGCATGGACGTTACAACGCGCCGTGTTTTATGGCAGGTGATCGAGCGTTATAAATCGCTTGGTAAAACAATCTTGTTAACTACTCATTATTTAGAAGAAGCAGACGCGTTAAGCGATCGCATCGTCGTACTCAAAGGCGGTCGTATTATTGCTGATGATACACCGCAGGGCTTAAAAGTGGCGTTTTCTCACAAGCTAATAAAAGCGAAAACATCGATTGCCATGGCGAGCGTTCGCGCGCTGGCTGGTGTGGTTAATGTCGCACAATACGGAAACTACCTTGAAGTGACCACAACAAATGCAGCTGAGACGCTTGCCAAATGGCAGGTGCTCGATGCCGATATCGATGATCTCACCATCAGCAACTGCGATTTAGAGCAAGCATTTATTCAACTAACCCAAGATATGGACTCACAACAGGAGAGTGCGGCATGAATACCTTAATTGAAACGCATAATAGGTCATCATTTGTTCATGAGCTGACATTAGATATTAAAATGGCACTGCGCGAGCCTAGTTTTATTTGGCCGACATTGGCATTTCCTCTGATGTTCTATGTATTTTTCGGCATAGTATTTAGCGACCACGGTGGTCAAAACTCCTCAACATATTTGATGGTGTCTTATGGCGTATTTGGCATTATGGCGCCTGCGCTATTCGGGTTTGGCGCCAGTGTTGCTTCCGAGCGCGACAAAGGTTGGCTCGCAATCAAGCAAATTTCACCAGTATCGGCATGGCAATACATGGCGGCGAAGTTGGTTAATGCCATTGTATTTTCGTTGGTGATTGTCATTGGCTTATTTACCCTTGGCGCTGTATTCGGCGACGTTGTGTTAGCGCGCTCACAGTGGTTAGCCATTGCGGGGTTAATGCTGATTGGTAGCTTGCCATTTTGCGCCATTGGCTTAGCTATCGGTTTTTGGGTCAAAGGCAAAGCGGCAACGGCTGTGCTTAATTTGATTTTTTTGCCGAGCGCCTTTCTATCAGGTCTTGCAATTCCTGTAATTATTTTTCCAACGTGGTTGCAAAAAATGGCAATGGCATTACCGCCATATCATTTATCACAACTGGGGTTATCGCTGGTGGATATGAGCTTAGGGCAATCTATTTGGCTGCATATTGGGTGTTTAATCATCACACTCATTGTCGCAAGTTTTATTGCGGTAAAAGGCTATCACCACTGTCAAACAAAATAGGGCCTGCTGAACTTTCGAGGATGAATTTTGTGCAATTGACAAGGCTTTTTCGCAAGGCATGAGGAGCGACGCCTAGTTTACCTAGGCGAGCGACGAAAAACGTAGTGAAAATGTCTTGTCATTGCATCCGAAGGACAGCGTTTGTTCGTGATTTCTACGGCGTTATCGCCTACTAGCTTAGCCCACTAAGCGTCGTAGGCTCTGCCTTGTATAAACCCCGAACAATTCGCTGCAAAAACCTTCACCAAAGTTCAACAGGCCCTAAGGAAAAAACAATGAAAAATACACTAATTTTTACCGTTATTATTGGCTTGTTGGCGGCGTTTTTTAGCCTATTACCAACGCCTGCGCCTTCAGCTGCTATAGCAAATAAAGAGCAAGTAACTGTGATCACAGGCGCTGAAGTTTTTGATGGACATGAGTGGCGCGGAAAGGTTGATGTCGCCTTTAAATCAGGGATGATTATCGACGTGGGTGAGCAACTGACAGAGAAATATAACGATGCTCAGAAGATAGACGCCACTGGTCAATATTTAATACCGGGCTTAATTGATGCGCACACTCACGCGTGGGATAACGCACTCAAAGATGCCGTAAAATATGGGGTGACGACGGAGCTTGATATGTTTACCAACACCGCGTTTGCATCCACGCAGCGCGCGATGCGTAATAACGCCAGTGACGATGTGCAACAAGCGGATCTATTTTCCGCGGGAACCTTGATTACCGCCCCAGAAGGACATGGCACAGAATATGGTTTTCATATCGATACGATAGAAAATGCTGGGCAAGCGCAAGACTTTGTTAAGGCGCGTATCGATGAGGGAGCTGATTATATAAAAATCGTCTACAGCGCCCATGGCCGTCATATGCCTTCGATTGATAAAGCGACGCTCAAGGCGTTAATAGATGCGGCGCACCGTGAAAACAAACTAGCTGTGGTTCATATTAGTGATTATCAATCGGCGCGTGATGTTATTGATGCTGGCGCTGACGGTTTAGTCCACGGATTTATGGACAATCGAAACGTTGACGAGCTGGCTGGTGATATGGCTAAAAATCAGCAATTTGTCATTCCGACGTTATCAATTCTAGCCTCGATGGTTGGCGTCAATAAAACCAACGAGCTAGTGGATAGCTTTAAAAACGTTACTCATCTCAATGCCGAACAATGGCGCTCTCAACTCGCTAGCTTACGCCGCGCTAAAGCACGGCCGCAACTCTTTGCTAATGCACAACGTCATATCGGTACTATGCATCGTGCTGGCGTGATGATCTTAGCGGGTAGTGATGCGCCAAATCCAGGCACAGTACATGGCATTAGTCTACACAGCGAACTTGCGCTGTTAGTTGAAAGTGGGCTGAGCACCGATGATGCGCTAAAAGCCGCGACGTCCAATGTCGCTAAAGCGTTTAAGTTAACGGATCGCGGAATCATAGCGGTGAACAAGAGAGCGGATTTTTTGCTGCTTAATGGCGATCCACGCCAGTTGATTACCAACACCCGTAAAATCGTGAAGGTGTATAAAAACGGATTTCCCATCGACTATCAAACAAATGACTCTGCAAATAAAAAGCTTTCATCAATGATGTTTAGCACCTTTGATAATGATTTAACTTCAGCGTTAAAAACGCAGTGGTATCCAACGACTGACGAGCAGTTCGGTGGTAATTCAACCGTTAAAATCGAAGCGGCTAATGAAGGAGAAAACGGTTATCTACATATTAAAGGTGACGTTAGACGCAAATTTAATTTTCCTTGGGCGGGGGCATTTATCTCTTTTAGTAAAAACAACAAATCGCCGGTGGATTTACGCAATTTGTCTGGCGTTAAATTGTCGAGCAAAGGGACGGTTGGGCAATACAAATTAATGTTGATGTCGACCAAACAAGCGATGCGTCCTGTCGAAATCCCCTTTAATGTTTCCGATAGTTGGCAAGACCAAACGGTGTCTTTTAAAACGATTAAGCCAGACTTACTGAGCAGTGTAACTGGCATGGTGATTGTGGCGTCAACACCGATCAATGCTTTTGAATTAATGATCGACAACGTTGAGTTTGTTGAATAACTAAACCAGACATAATAGAGTTAGCGCATGAATTTATTAAAGAAAATACACTCAAAGCTAGTGCCAAGTCACATGGGACTCATTCCTTATTTGTCACTGGCGTATTTAGCGATATTCTTCGTTAATCTCTATTTTGATCCCGTCTCTGGCATTGATGTCCTTGTAGTGGCTGTTGGATTGCTTGCATTCCTAGCCTGTTATTTCAGCTCGCTGTGGGTGCACGGGCCGCAGCTTATCGCCTGCATCGCCAGCATCTTTATCATTGGTGTGGTGATGGCACAGTTTAATTTCGGTGCCAGCGTGTTTTTTGTTTACGCAGCAGCGGCGTGTTCTCAGTTTAAGACCTATCGCGTGGCCTTGGGGGCACTGACGTTCATCATATGTAGCATCGGTTTATTTGCCGCGCTCACCCAGCAATCCACCTATTTTTGGATACCTGCAGTGTTGTTCTCGTTCATCATTGGTTTGATGACAGTGCATCAAGCGGAAGTGGAACGTAAAAATAAGGCCTTAAAACTGTCGCAACAGCAAATTGAAGCCTTGGCTAAAACAGCAGAACGGGAACGCATTGGCCGTGACTTACACGACATTCTTGGTCATAGCCTATCGGTGATTACTTTAAAATCTGAATTAGCGAGCAAAATGATCGACAAAGGCATTGAGCTTGAGAAGATCCGTGATGAAATTAAGGCGGTAGAGCAGTTATCACGCGAGACGTTAGCGCAAGTTAGAGGAGCCGTTGTTGGCTACAACCAAGCCACTATTCGCGATGAATTATTGCAAGCACAAGTTGCAACCAAGGCCGCTGATATCGAATTGATTAGTGATATCGAGGCGCTGGAATTAACTGCCGATACAGAGTCTCAACTGGCGTTAATTACCCGCGAAGCGATTACTAACATCGTGCGTCATGCAGAAACAGAAAAAGCATGGGTGACACTACGCGAGAAAGACAATGTTATTGAACTGGCTATTACCGATCAGGGTGAGATGAATGACTACCAAGCAAATAGCGGTATCAACAGCATGCGCCAGCGCATCGCAAAACTCGGTGGTGAAATGCACATTCAAAATGCGCCCACTAAACTGAGCTTTTTACTACCAGTTGCACCCGAAATTGGAAATTAGAGATTAATGATAAAAATACTTATTGCCGAAGATCAATCGATGGTACTTGGCGCACTTTCGGCATTACTTGAAATGGAAGACGATTTAACTGTTGTTGCCAGTGCTGAAAATGGCGTGCAGGCGCTGGAATTAGCACAGCAACATGAGGTGGATGTCGTGCTAACAGATATTGAAATGCCACAGATGACGGGCATTGAATTGGCGCAAGAATTACATCGAACCAAGCACAATGCGAAGGTTATGATCCTTACCACCTTTACGCGAAGTGGTTACTTACGTCGTGCGATGGACGCAGGTGTAAAAGGGTATTTACTCAAAGATGCACCATCAGATTCACTCGCCCAAGCTGTGCGTCAAATTCACGCAGGTAAAGTGATTGTCGCGCCAGAGCTGATTACCTCGGCGTGGGGCGAAGTCGATCCGTTAACTGATAAAGAGCGCAAAGTATTGCGACTGGCGCTTGATGGCAAAACGACCGAGCAAATCAGTAAAGAGATTTTTCTCTCGCAAGGTACTGTGCGCAATTATCTGTCGGAAGCTTCATCCAAACTTGGCGCTGCGAACCGCATTGAAGCGGCGCGCATCGCTAAACAAAAAGGCTGGTTATAAATACCGTTTATTGACGGTGTCTTAATATTGAAACCACAATTTTGTCCCACAGCGGCGTGTTGTAGCTCCTAGCCATATCACGCTTGATGTCGTCTAACCAATTAGTGGCTTCAAGCGGTAAATTAAACGCCGCCATATAATCGCGCGTGACTACCATAAACTGAGTTTTGTAGGGGAGCAGCCATTTATTCTCGCTATCTTGTGCCATTACTTGCTGTGCTTCGTGATAGCTTGCAAACCATTCGTTGGTTAATCCGTGACAGCCTCTTGGGTAAAATAGCGTGCCCATATCCAATTGTTCGGTGGATGATTGACCGGAAAACACATTAACTTGCTGCTGCCAGCTAGTAAAGCCTAGTTCTCGTGCACTAGATAACAGGACGTGCTTGAGTTGCAGTTCGTCACTGCCGCCTAACGCCAGCTTGTGCTTTTTTTGAAATAGCGCAAAATCTTGCTCGTCGGTTTTTAAGTGTTTAAGACGCTTCTTGGCTTGGATTTTTAATTCGTTAACGGCTAATTCCATGACAATTCCCCTGATGTTTGGTGGGAAAGTCTGGATAAAAATTGGTGAGATTGATAAATCATCTTCAATATCCTCTAAGTCGTTGTGGCATTCCGCGGGGCCTACTTAGCTCATACTGAACTGATTCATAGATTGTTGCTTTAGATAAGCTTTTGGTAGAAGAGTGAATTCATCTTTGGCGGAACAGGCGTCTCTCAAGCCTGCCGCCAATGATAGGCGCGAATTAAAAATTGGTCAAGGTTTGCGCTTAGTAACTTTTTGTTCGCTCCAATTAAGTTTGCTGCGCAGTACCTCGTAATAGCTGTAATCTTTTGGATGAATAAGGCGTAAATGATATTGGCACTTACTAATTTTCACCTCATCACCCGGTAAAATCTCGACACTGACTTGACCGTCACAACTCACTTGAATGTTGTCTGATAGATAACTTGGGATCCGCAGGCTGATGTTGCTATTGCCGTCGATAACGATCGGGCGTGAACTCAGGGTATGCGGAAACATCGGCACCAGCGATATTGCATCCATGTTTGGAGTTAAGATCGGGCCGCCACCAGAGAGGGAATAGGCGGTTGAGCCTGTTGGGGTTGAAGTGATCAGGCCATCGCTGCGCTGATGATAGACAAATAAATCGTCGATATAGAGCTCAAACTCAATCATGTTGGCCACTTTGGCGGCGTGCAACACCACCTCATTCATGGCGCTGTTACAGCTTTTTAACTGGCCGTGACGCAGCACTTTCATTTCTAATAAGAAGCGCTTTTCGGTGATGTAATTGCCGTTGAGAATTTCGGTCAGTGGCGTGTCGGTATTATCGGGATCGATATCGGTTAAAAAGCCTAAGTTACCGCGATTAACGCCAACCACTGAAATGTCATAGCGTGCTAAAACACGTGCTGCACCAAGCATATTGCCGTCACCGCCAACCACAATCGCTAAGTCACATTGCTCGCCAATGCCGGTGATTGACGCAAGCTTAGCGGGAGTAATAGCAATATCTTTCGCCGAGTTTTCTTCGACGAAAACGCGATAGCCTTGAGAGGAAAGAAATTCGATAAGGTGGGTGATGGTCTCACAAGTTTCTCTGTGATGACTCTTGCCAATTAAGCCAATGCTCTTAAAGACCGCTTTCATAATGATTTCAAACTGTTGAACATAAGATCAAGTATACGCATGTAGCTTTTGAAAGCTACTTTTTAATGAGGTGGATGATGGCTTTAAAAAATCTCACAAAAATTGTGGTTTCACCCTTGAATCGAAGTCGATGATCCCCATAATAATGAGCAATGAATAGGAACTATTGTTTGGAAGAATGATGAGCGAACAAGATTTAAACGCACAAAACATTGAAAACGAAGAGAGTGTTGAGCAAGTTGAAGCCGAAGAGGTTGAAGCAGAAGAGGTTGAAGCTGCTGAAGGTACGGTTGAGACGGGTGAAGACCGCATCGCCGAGCTAGAAAAAGAATTAAAAGCGACTAAAGAATTAGTAGCTTCACAGCAAGACAGCGTATTACGCGGTAAAGCTGAAGTTGAAAACATGCGTCGCCGTGTTTCTCAAGACGTTGAAAAAGCTCATAAATTTGCACTAAACAAATTCGCTAACGAATTGTTACCAGTAGTAGATAACCTAGAGCGCGCGTTAGCTGCAGCTGATAAAGAGAGTGAGCACACTAAAGCCATGGTTGAAGGTGTTGAAATGACCCTAAACAGCATGCTTTCAGCGCTAGAAAAATCAGGTGTTACGCCAATCAACCCTAAAGGCGAAACATTCAATCCTGAATTGCACCAAGCAATGACGATGATTGAAGTACCGGGCGCAGAGCCAAACAGCGTTATCGACGTTATGCAAAAAGGTTTCGAGCTAAACGGTCGTTTATTACGTCCGGCGATGGTTGTAGTTGCTAAAGGCAACGGTGTAGACACCAACGCTTAATCAGCGAAAAGTTATAAAGTTGAGTTATTTGGCTCAATAAATTGGAAAGCCGTTTCACCGTGTGGAGCGGCTTTTTTAGTTTTTAAGTGGATTAACTCAATAAAATTGTAATTTTCGATTCAAAGATCCTCAAACAAGCTCTATAGTAGCGTCAAAATTTAAAGCCAACAGTTATCCCATGACAAATATTCAATCTCCTTTGCAGCAAGAGCTAAGCGCCAATTTATTGCAACGTCCTAATCAAGTATCGCGTGTATTTCACGGCCGTGGACGTTTTTTCCCGTCACTTGAAGCCATTAATGTTGAGTGGTATCCACCTGTGTTATTTGTGCAGTGCTACGAAGCGGCTATTACCGATGACGTTAAAGCGGATTTAAAAGCGGTATTTGATGAGCATGAGTTTATTGAAACTGTGTTGGTGCAATCGCGCCCGTGGCCTGATGTTGATAACGAAGTGTTATTTACGCGCAGCGAAACAGAAGTTGAGCTGCCATTAAACTTTGAGGCGCAACTATCTGAAGGCCTTAAGTGTTTAGTTAACCTTGGTAAAAACCGCAACACGGGTGTTTTTCCTGATATGCGTACCGGTTGGGCGTGGCTTGAAGAAAATGCTAAAGACAAGCGCGTGTTAAATCTATTTTGTTACACGGGGATTTTCTCGTTGTTCGCCCTAAAAGGTGGCGCTAGCAAGGTCGTGAATATTGATATGAGTGGCAGTGCTATTAAAACTGCACAGCGCAACCATTCATTTAATAATTTAGCGGACGATAAGGCGTCGATTTGGAAGAAAGATATTTTAAAATCTAACGGCCAAATCTCGAAGCAAGCGAAATTCGATATTATCGTGATGGATCCACCGCCGTTCCAAAAAGGCTCGTTTAGAGGTTGGCCGGATTATGAGAAATTACTACGTCGCAGTGTGAACTATTTAAACGAGGGCGGAGTGATTCTAGCTGCGCTTAACAATCAGCAAGTAACTTTCGGTGAATTCGAACAAGATGTTCGCCAAACTATTGAGTCGGTGAAATCTATCACTCAGGTACAAGTGGGTGATGAAATCAAAGAGCTTGAGCCTGAAAAGGGCTTGAAGCTCGCATTGATAGAGTTGTAAAGAACTTATATATGTGAAGCTAATGAAAATAGCTTGAAGATGTACCCTGAGGAACACTGAAATTAATGAAAAATGTAGGTGTATTAGTCCGAGAAGACGGTGAAGAGTTTTTTTATTCATCGTCTTTTGACGATGAGTCTTATTATTACGAAGTCTCTCTTGAGATTGATGAGAAAGATTGTAATTTGTTTATCTCTCGGTGGGGATGCCATATAGAGTTTAGCGATGGTAATTGGCTAGATTTCAACATTTCACCTGACCAATATTTTCCAAATAGAAAGCAATTAAGCAGTGAAAATCTTTTGGCCTATTTATCCATTCTTTCCGAAAGATATGAAGAAGGAATTGAAATATCAAGCGCCACGGTTAACCAACATTATATCAACTACAAAAATAAAATAGACCAATCTTAAGGCCCTTTACGGGACTAATTAACTCAGTGGAATATGAGGTTGTGAATGGAGACCACGACTAAAGTGTGATATGTTGCGCACAATTTTTTCACCATCGGGTTTGTCTATGTCATCGCAAAGTAACATTGCACCTAATCAACAAAACAACGACCAACAAAATAATGGTCTGTTTAATCGATTTCTAGCCACGGTAGAGTTTCTTGGAAACATGCTGCCGCATCCAATTACCTTATTCGCCATTTTCTGTATGGCAATTATCGTTATCAGTGGTATCGCCGATTGGGCGGGACTGAGCGTTATCGACCCGCGTCCTGAGGGAGCAAAAGGTCGTGCACCTGATGGTGTCATTGAAGTGGTTAGCTTGATGAGCGCCGAAGGTTTGCAAAAAATTGTGACTGGCCTTGTTACTAACTTCACGGGCTTTGCCCCATTAGGCACTGTATTAGTGGCTATTTTAGGTGTGAGTGTTGCAGAACATTCAGGGTTATTATCAGCGGCTATGCGCGGCATGGTAATGGGCGCGCCAAAGCGCCTAGTGACTTTTATGGTGGTGTTTGCAGCCATTCTATCTAACACCGCATCTGAGCTAGGTTATGTGGTATTAATTCCATTAGCAGCAATGATATTCCATAGCTTAGGCCGTCATCCTTTAGCTGGTCTTGCTGCGGCATTTGCGGGTGTATCAGGTGGTTACAGTGCTAACTTATTACTCGGTACAATCGACCCACTACTGGCTGGTATCACGACGCCTGCAGCGCAAATGATTGACCCAACCTATGAAGTTGGCCCAGAAGCCAACTACTACTTCATGGCTATTTCGGTACTACTAATCGCCGTAGTTGGTACTTGGGTAACCGAGAAAATTGTTGAGCCGCGTTTGGGTAAATACAACGACGATGATGCTAGTGAAGATTTATCAAACAACAGCATCGAACGCTTAACTGCTACTGAAAAAACAGGCTTAAAAGCCGCTGGTTTAGCCTTCTTATTAACCTGTATCGTATTGGCATTTACTATCGTGCCAGAAGACGGCATTTTACGTCATCCTGAAACGGGCGCTGTTTCAGGTTCACCATTCCTTAAAGGAATCGTTGCCTTTATCTTTGTTACTTTTGCTATTCCAGGTTTCGTCTATGGCCGCGTGGTTGGCACCATGAAAAATGACCGCGATGTGATTGATGCCATGTCCAAGAGTATTAGCTCGATGGGCATGTACATCGTATTAGTATTCTTCGCAGCGCAATTTGTTGCCTTCTTTAAATGGACTAACCTTGGCACCATCTTGGCGGTTAAAGGCGCGGCGTTATTAACAGCGTTAAACCTAACGGGCCCAGAAGTATTCGTATTATTTATCTTCATGTGTGCGCTCGTAAATCTAAGTTTAGGTTCGTCGTCGGCACAGTGGGCGATTACTGCGCCAATCTTCGTGCCTATGTTGATGCTGATTGGTTACGCACCTGAAACTATTCAAGCGGCATATCGTATCGGTGATTCGGTTACCAACTTGATAACCCCAATGATGAGTTACTTCGGTTTAATCTTAGCCGTTGCTACTAAATACAAGAAAGATATGGGGATAGGTACGCTAGTCGCCACCATGCTGCCATATTCGATGTTCTTCTTCGTCGGCTGGGTTGCCTTGTTCTACCTATGGGTATTTGTATTTGGCTTACCAGTTGGCCCTGATTCACCGATTTATTACAAGCCTTAGAATCATTAACTTTATAGATAGCCCGATTAAAGAAATTTAATCGGGCTTTTTTAATCGTCTATGTTCGGCAGCAATGCTTTAGATGCTATTGCTGACACACGTAACACTTCCTCGATCGTCGGCGCTGGATACACTTGTTGCATGCCTAAAAAGTTGGCGTAGGCCATTAATGCCACGTCATCAGCTGTGTTTTGCTCCATGCCTAACTCTACGTAACAGGCGGCGAGATAATCGCGTCGTTGTTGATCGATTTTGGCTAAATGTGGGGCTATTACAGGCTCTTTAAGTGCCCATGCTCGAATGTGCTTTTCCGCTTCGATGTTATTGCTGGCAATAACACTGTCGAGTTTTTGCAGTCGCTCTAAGGGAGAGTCTTGTGTGTTCGCCTGCTCGATAAAGGCGAGCGTCATTGTTTGATACCAATGAGCCATTAAACTTTCGATAAATACCGCGCGGTTTTTAAAGTGATGATAAAAAGAGCCTTTGGTTACTCCTTTAATTTCGCAGAGTGGGGCAATTTTAAGTTTCTCTGGGCCGTGCTTTACTAGGATGTCTAACGCAAAATTAAGCCAATCTTCTCGGCTGGTTTTAGTGGTTTTGTTCATATTCTGTTGGCCTTAATGGCATTGTTGATAACGATGCGTGCGATAAAATAGTGAAAGGGTAGAATAGCGTTGACGTAGATGCGGCCAATTGTGGTTTTCTGGTTAACCAGACTCGACACTATCACATCTTTGCCTTGTTTTTTAACGCTTAGGTAAAAGGTCATGTGTTTATCGTCGGCGTGACTAATTATCTCGTCATCGGTTTTTTCTATAATAGTTAGAAATCCTGCTTTATCACCGACATTAAGCTCATCGCTTACCGGCTGCATATTGTTTACTCCAACTTCAAAGCCGAACCATTTAACGACTTTATTGCGCAGTGACATTAAGCCTTGGACCCAATTTGGCAGATAATTAAAAATCGCGTATTGCAGTTGGCTTGGTGAGAGCTGGTGTTTAGAGACTGAAGTTTGCAACGCATCTCTAAAATAGGGCGCTTGATGTTTGGCCGCTAATGCATCGTCTGTAGGAGGCTTTAACGTCTTTATCGCAGAAAATAATTTGAACATCTTCAATCCTTGTCGTTGAGAAAAACCAAATGGGTTAACCTGTTTAAATTAACATACCATACCGAATGGTATGTATTATTGATCGATTTTTGTTCATAGACAAGTGGAAATACAACAAAGTGCTAAATCAGGGGATAAATGCTGTAAGTGGATTGCAGAAAATAAAAAAGCTACCTCAGATGTGAGGTAGCTTTTCGCGTTGCACTGATATTCTGAAAATGTAAATTACAGCGACAGATTATTCAAAATATCTTCTTCTACCGTATTTGGCAGCGTTACGCGTAGTTTTGGCGTGCGCTCCATTTCACGTTTAATCGCAAAATTCGCTTCTTCGTTACGTGCCCAGCTGCGACGGGCAATACCGTTGTTTACATCAAATAGTAGCATCGACTTTAAGCGGCGCTCGGCATCGCTTGAGCCATCGAGTAACATACCGAAACCGCCGTTGGTTACTTCACCCCAACCGACACCGCCACCGTTGTGGATTGATACCCAAGTTGCGCCGCGAAAGCTATCGCCGATTACGTTGTGAATAGCCATATCTGCAGTAAAGCGGCTGCCATCATAGATGTTCGATGTTTCGCGGAACGGCGAATCGGTGCCACTTACATCGTGGTGATCACGGCCTAATACTACCGGGCCAATTTCGCCGCTGTTGATAGCGTCGTTAAAGGCTTTAGCGATTTCCATACGACCTTGGGCATCGGCGTAAAGAATACGCGCTTGCGAGCCAACAACTAGTTTGTTTTGCTTCGCATCGTTGATCCAAGTGATGTTATCTTGCATCTGCTGCTGAATTTCTTCAGGCGACTCTGCCATGATTTTATTCAGAATTCGTGCCGCAATAGCATCTGTCTTGTCTAAATCATCTGGATTGCCCGACGTACACACCCAGCGGAAAGGACCGAAGCCGTAGTCGAAACACATAGGGCCTAGGATATCTTGTACGTAAGATGGATATTTGAAATCGATACCGTTTTCTGCCATCACATCGCCACCGGCGCGTGATGCTTCGAGTAAGAAGGCGTTGCCGTAATCGAAGAAATAAGTGCCGCGCGCTGTGTGTTTTTTCACGGCATCGGCGTGACGTTTCAGTGTCGCCTGTACCTTTTCTTTAAAGACTTCTGGCTCTTCGCGAATCAAGCGGTTTGATTCTTCGTAGCTAATATCTACAGGGTAGTAACCGCCTGACCATGGATTGTGAAGTGATGTTTGATCTGACCCTAGGTGAACGAAAATATCTTGCTCGAAGAAGGTTTCCCACACATCAACCACGTTACCGATAAAGGCGATAGATACCACTTCATCATTGGCTTGTGCTGTGCGAACGCGAGCAACTAGCTCATCCATGTTGTCGATTAGCTCGTCAACCCAACCTTGCTGGTGGCGCTTAGTTGCAGCCTTCGGGTTAACCTCGGCACATACGGTAATACAGTTAGCGATGTTACCCGCTTTTGGTTGTGCGCCACTCATGCCGCCAAGGCCAGCCGTTAGGAAAATTTTACCTTGTGGGTTCTCGCCTTTGTTTAATACCTTACGGAATGCGTTCATTACCGTGATAGTAGTGCCATGTACAATGCCTTGTGGGCCAATGTACATAAACGAACCAGCAGTCATCTGGCCGTATTGAGTAACACCAAGGGCGTTGAATTTTTCCCAATCATCTGGCTGTGAATAGTTAGGGATCATCATACCGTTAGTCACGACAACGCGCGGTGCGTCTTCTGATGATGGGAATAATCCCATTGGGTGACCCGAGTATAGATGTAACGTTTGATCGCTTTCCATTTCACTCAAGTATTTCATGGCAAGTAGATATTGCGCCCAGTTTTGGAACACTGCGCCGTTACCGCCGTATGTGATTAACTCTTCTGGATGCTGAGCAACTGCTGGATCTAAGTTGTTGTCGATCATCAGCATGATTGCCGCCGCTTGCTGACATTTAGCAGGGTAGTCGCTAATTGGGCGCGCTTTCATGAAGTAGCTTGGCTTAAAGCGATACATGTAAATACGGCCAAAGTCTTTTAGCTCTTGAGCAAACTCAACCGCCAGCTCTTGATGCCATTCTTTTGGGAAGTAGCGTAGGGCGTTGCGCACGGCTAGTTGTTTTTCTTCACTCGTTAGAATGTCTTTGCGCTTTGGCGCGCGGTTCGCGTCTAAAGGATATGGCTTAGCCGCTGGCAATTCGCTTGGAATACCTTGTTTGATTTCTTGTTCAAATGTCATTGTTATTATCCTTATTTAACCGTGAACGCTTGTGATTTAACCAGTGCAATAATAGCGTCGATATCTGGTTTTAGTAGACGATCTTCTTCAAGCTTGGCAACTTTACTACGGATTAACGCGTGGTTTTGTTCAATAATTTCAGAACAGGTATTCGGGCGTCTAAAATCAACCGCTTGTGCGGCATACATTAATTCAATCGCGAAAATCTTCTCTAGGTTACCCAAGATTTGATTGAATTTACGGCTTGAGATACTGCCCATAGACACGTGATCTTCTTGACCCATCGACGTTGGCACACTGTCAGCCGACGGTGGGAAACACAATGATTTGTTTTCAGTCACTAGCGCAGCAGTGGCGTATTGCGGGATCATCATGCCCGAGTTTAAACCGCCAGAAGTGGTTAATAAACGCGGTAAGCCGTGTAGGCCTTCAAGCAGTAAATAACAACGACGATCTGAAATATTACCAAGTTCGGCCGCTGCAATAGAGGCGTAGTCAAGTACCATCGCCAGTGGCTGACCGTGGAAACTACCACCAGAGATCGCTTCTTCACTGCTGATAACGATTGGGTTATCAGTCACCGAGTTCATTTCCATCTCAGTCAGCTCTAACAAGTGATTGTAGGCGTTGCGAGACGCGCCGTGCACCTGTGGAATACAGCGAAGTGAATAAGGATCTTGTACGCGATCACAGTCGGTGTGTGAATTCATGTTTTGCGAGTCTTTAAAGAAACTGCGCATACGAGCTGCCACTTTGATGTTACCCGGGAAAGGACGGGTAGCGTGTAGCTCTTCTCTAAATGGTTGTTGGCTACCTTGCATACCTTCGATGCTCATCGCGCCAGTTAAATCCGCTAAATCAAGTAGGTAGCGCATTTTTGTTAGGCCAGTGATGGCATGCGATAAGATAAATTGCGTACCGTTGATCAGCGCTAAACCTTCTTTGGCGTGCAGCTCCATCGGCTCAAGATTGTGCTCTTTAAGCGCCTGCGCTGCTGGCACAATCTCATCACCTTGCCAGAACTCACCCTCACCAAGTAATGGTAGGAATAGGTGAGATAGCGGTGCTAAATCGCCTGATGCTCCAACAGAACCTTGCTCTGGTACTACAGGAATTAAATCGAGCTCCAAGAATTTGAGCATGCGCTCAACAGTTTCTAAACGAATGCCTGAGAAACCTTGGCTTAGGGCGTGAACCTTGGTGATAAGCATTAATTTAGAAATTGATTTAGCAATCGGCTCACCAACACCAACGGCGTGGGTAATTAATAAGTTTTTTTGTAAAAGATTGGTTTCTTCTGGGGTGATTTGCGTATCACACAGTGGGCCAAAGCCTGTGTTGATACCGTATACGGCTTCGTCCGACGCCGCCATTTTTTCAACGCGGCCGCGACTAATGTTGATTTTTTCGATAGCCTCCGCGCTAAGATGCGCTTCAATTGTGCCATCGGCGATACCATTCACGATATCCAAATTAAGGTGGTCAATACCATAGTTAAACGTCATGTTGATGCTCCTAAACGCTTATTATTTTTATAAATCTCATAAATTATGCGAGTAGTGTAACTTGTGGTTAATGTTTTGTAGTTGCATAATTACCGTCGTTTATTCCTGTTTTACCGAACTAATGTTCTGGTTTTATAAAGAGACGATTAATGCAAGTACATGACGTTGATTTACGCCTATTAAGAGTTTTCGTTGCCATTGTTGAATCTGGCGGTTTGTCGGCAGCAGAATCGCGCCTCAATATTGGGCGCTCAACCATTAGCGCCCATTTATCTGACTTGGAAGTGCGCCTTGGCGTCAAGCTGTGCAAGCGAGGCAGAAGTGGCTTTGAACTCACCGACACTGGTCGCGTGACATATCAAGCATCGCTTGAACTAATGCAGCAGTGTGAGGCTTTTACCGCTACAGTCGCCAGCGCCAAAAACGAATTATCTGGCCGCGCTAGTATTTCCATTATCGATACCTTGGTTAATGACGAGCGCTGCGGACTCTCACGTGCTATTGCTGGCTTAAAAGCGCGAGGCAATAACTTGCAGTTTGATATTAACGTGTGTGAAGCGCGTGAAGTTGAAACCGCCGTCGCCAATGGCCGCTCCTTAGTTGGCATTGGGGTGAGCCGCCACCAATTACGTGGCTTGGACTACACGCCACTTTATAATGAAACCAACTATCTCTACTGCGCCGTCGGTCACCCGCTGTTTGATGCTAAAACAGCTGACATCAATCAATTGCTAGAAAGCTCAGAAGTCATCACTAGTAACTACATGCGCGATAAAGAAGTACGCAACGATGGTCTTAACTATCAAAACAGCGCCACCGCTTACCACGACGAAGGCATCGCTCACTTGATTTTATCGGGCGCCTTTATCGGCTATCTCCCCGAACATTTCGCCAGTTATTGGGTAGACAAAGGATTGATGAAACCGATCTTACCCAAGAAGTATTCGTACGAAATTCCAGTGATGTTGATATCGAGTAAAAACAACGCAGCTTCACCGCTGGCTAATGCGATTATGGAAGAGGTGAGATTGTGTCATGGAGTGGGGGAGGTTGGTTAGTTATTAGTCACGATAAAGCTGATTAAATGTACTGTTATAATGACGTAGCGTGGAAAATTGGAGTTTATGCGTGGAAAGCGTGCATGGGGATGCATGCTTTTAACAGAGAGTTACTTGTATCTAATTGATTTTATATATTAAAAACTTTTGGTCTTGCGTCATACATTACACGCACTTGCAATGTATGACGCAATGCCCGTATTTATACAAAATACCTGAACGAAAAGTGATGTATTAATATAACCTAACCAATTGACAAATATTATATTTATTACTACTGTGACAGCTTATTTTAAATTAATCATCCGGTATTATCACGGATGCTAGTTAATATACTGTTAGCTGCTTCATCAATAAACATTATGCTCAGCGAGAGGAAGTAATGGGGATTCAGAGACAAGATACACTTATACATTGGAATTATTTTCTAGCCATTGAAGAAGAGTTGGAGAAAATTTCAAAGTATGTTGATTTCTCAGGTAATGATGAAGTTTACTCTATAGAAATTGCGAGGTTATTTCTAAGTGCTTGCTCTGAAGTTGATGTGATTTTGAAACAGCTTTGCAAAAGCTTAAATCCTCAATCTAACGCTTCTTCCATTAATGCTTATTTTACAGAAATTTCTAATAGCCTTAATGGATTTAAAGGCTTTGAAGTAACAATTCCAAGGCTAGGCTTAACATTGGCCCCTTGGAAAGATTGGGCTGATAACAGTCCACCATTTTGGTGGCAGCATCACAACAAAGTAAAGCACCATCGTCACGAGCATTTTGAAAAGGCAAATCTGAAAAACTGTCTTAATTCAGTTGCCGGTTTATATATTGCTGTTCTGTACCTATATCAGCAACATGCAGCGAATGGTGAACTATTACAATTGCCGAAGTTGCTGAATGTTGGCGAAGCATATTTTGGTGGCGTTGGCATAGGCAGGCACGGTCACTATTTTAATTACAATTTGTGGTAACCAAAAGCTAACAAGCAAATCCTGATGACGCCTACGGCGCACCTGATTTGGGCGTTAGCTTCACAGATAAACAATGGAGTGTACAAATGAATGGTAATTCACCATTTGGAATCATCCTCTTCACTATTGGGGGATTTGTCGGTGGTATTTTCGCTTTCTTTTACTTCAAATTAAGAAAGCCTGATTATGATAGTGGAAGCCTCCATAGGAAGCTTTTCGTCGAATTATTTCATGCTGTCTGGATAACATTTGCCCTATTTATTGGCTCCTTTGCTGGAGTCATTCTTTATTCGGCCTTGGGTTTTGAGGCATTCCCATTTGATAACGTATTTCCATATGCACTCAATTTTTTCATTGACTCCTATGTTGCTTTGGCATGGCTGGTTATCTCCGATCACTATTTCAAACAGAGGAGCTTTAAATCGAGGCTAATTGCATGGGGGGGACTGTTCGTTTTGTTCTGCTTCCTAAACAGGATCGCGCCAATAATTATTGGTGTTCAACCATATATGGAAGTTAACCCCCTGCACGCATTTTTTCATGCTCTAATAACGACACCTTTCGAAGTTTGGAATGCTGTCATAGGAGCATGTCAAATAGTAATGGAACCAGTCTATTACCTCCGCAGTACATTTTTAAATTGTGGTGGTAACCAATACATTTTAGTAACAGAATTTCCAAAGTGGTCTGTTTTATTTCTTAGTATTGCCACTATTGCTACCTCCGGAAAAATGTTTAGCGATCCTCAGGAAGGTGGCAGATAACAAACGCATCAAGTTGCCCCCTGAAAAGGGGGGGGCTGGGACACTAAAACTACGCGGCGATTAGTTTGGTGCTTCGGCCAAGTTTAACCAATCGTCGCTTAAGTTTTTACTGCCCTTTATGTGGGCGTTATAACACTTTATATATTACCAACACCAAGGAACCCATCTCGTTATGGAAAACAACCAACCTCAAAAATCTCAATTCTTTTTAATCGTTTGTGCAGTCGCGACTTTATTAAGCTTCTTTAGCTTTGGTGCACTGAGCTTATTTGTGCTTTTCATCGCTTTGTTTATTGAACACGGTTACACGCAAAACAAATTAAATAGGGCGGTTAAAGTAGCGATTACTGTTCATTTATTGGTTATCGCATTCTTTGTTTCAAAGCTGTTTATGATTCACAGCAGTGGTGTGCAAGCGGATTCTATTTTCCAGATTATTCTCACACATTGGGTGCTAGATTATTTATCGGAATTAGCAGTGAGTGTGTATTTGTTGTTTCATTTGATTAAATCTGAGCGAGATTCTGCTAAGGCGGTGTCTGCTTCTAGTGCAAGTTAAGGAGGAATGAAAACTCAACATTTCAATTGCGCTAAATACTTACGTCAATAGACCTAACTGTTGATTAGTTTCCGTGTTTTTAGTGTCTTAATTATGTCGCTTTAAGGCACTAAAACTAAAAACCACAAAAAAAGTGAACTTTTTTTAATTTTTCCCCTTGGCATTTAAAAACCTATCCCCATATTAAGTTTTAAGTTACAAACGCAGTGTAAAAATCGGCTTGAAACTTAGTCCGTAACTAGGCAGTTGATATTAGCGTTTTTATTTAATTTTTAGTCATTGTATTGGCATTTTTTTGGAGAATACCCCGATGGGCAAAATTATCGGTATCGATCTAGGTACAACTAACTCTTGTGTTGCAGTATTAGACGGCGAAAAAACTCGCATTATTGAGAACGCAGAAGGCGATCGTACAACCCCTTCGATTATCGCTTACACTGAAGGTGAAGTATTAGTTGGTGCACCAGCTAAGCGTCAAGCGGTAACTAATCCACACAATACTCTTTTTGCTATCAAGCGTTTAATCGGTCGTCGTTTCGAAGACGAAGTTGTACAACGCGATGTTAAAATCATGCCTTACAGCATTGTTAAAGCTGACAATGGTGATGCATGGGTTGAAGCACAAGACAAGAAAATGGCTCCGCCACAAATCTCTGCTGAAATCTTGAAGAAGATGAAGAAGACTGCTGAAGATTACTTAGGCGAAGACGTTACTGAAGCTGTAATCACAGTTCCGGCTTACTTTAACGATGCACAACGTCAAGCAACTAAAGATGCTGGTCGTATCGCAGGTTTAGAAGTTAAGCGTATCATCAATGAGCCAACAGCTGCTGCACTAGCTTACGGTATGGACAAGAAGTCTGGCGACAACGTTGTTGCTGTATATGACCTTGGTGGTGGTACTTTCGATATCTCTATCATCGAAATCGATGAGATGGATGGCGAGCACACATTTGAAGTATTAGCGACTAACGGTGACACGCACTTAGGTGGTGAAGATTTCGATAGCCGTTTAATCAACTACTTAGTAGAAGAGTTCAAGAAAGAGCAAGGTATCGACTTAAACAACGATCCACTAGCACTTCAACGTTTAAAAGAAGCTGCTGAAAAAGCAAAAATCGAGCTTTCTTCTGCACAACAAACTGAAGTTAACCTGCCGTACATCACTGCTGATGCAACAGGTCCTAAGCATTTAGCAATTAAAGTAACTCGCGCTAAATTAGAGTCTTTAGTTGAAGATTTAGTACAACGCACTCTAGAGCCACTAAAAGTTGCACTAGCAGATTCTGACCTAAGCATCTCTGACGTTAACGACGTTATCTTAGTTGGTGGTCAAACGCGTATGCCACTAGTTCAAGAGAAAGTAACAGAGTTCTTCGGTAAAGAGCCACGTAAAGACGTTAACCCTGATGAAGCAGTAGCTATGGGTGCTGCGGTACAAGGTGGTGTTCTTGCGGGTGACGTAACTGACGTTCTTCTACTTGACGTTACTCCATTATCTCTAGGTATCGAGACTATGGGCGGCGTGATGACTTCAGTTATCTCTAAGAACAGCACGATTCCTACTAAGCAATCTCAAACGTTCTCTACAGCTGAAGACAACCAATCTGCTGTAACTGTACACGTAGTACAAGGTGAGCGTAAGCGTGCGGCAGACAACAAATCACTAGGTCAATTCAACCTAGAAGGTATCCGCCCAGCAATGCGCGGTACTCCGCAAATCGAAGTTACTTTCGACATCGATGCTGACGGTATCTTACACGTATCTGCGAAAGATAAAGACACTGGTCAAGAGCAGAAGATCACTATCAAAGCATCTTCTGGTTTAGATGAAGCTGAAATCGAGAAAATGGTAGCAGACGCTGAAGCAAACGCGGCAGAAGATGCGAAGTTTGAAGAGTTAGTTCAAGCTCGTAACCAAGCTGACGGTATGGTTCACGCAACTCGTAAGCAAGTTGAAGAAGCTGGCGATGAGTTACCAGGCGAAGACAAAGAGAAGATCGAAGCAGCGCTTTCTGATTTAGAAACGGCTATCAAAGGCGAAGATAAAGAAGCAATCGAAGCTAAGACTCAGGCATTAATGGAAGCATCTGCTAAGTTAATGGAAATTGCTCAAGCTAAAGCACAAGCTGGTCAAGCAGCTGGTGGCGAAGCGCCAGAGCAACAAGCACAGCCACAAGACGATGTTGTTGACGCTGAGTTTGAAGAAGTTAAAGAAGACGACAAGAAGTAATACCAAATCTAATGAATATGGGGTTAATTTTGTAGTGAGGATAAATGAATTAGAGTAAGGCATTTATTTTGATGTGTAGCAGCGCTACATGAAAAATTAATAACGCAGCTCTGGTTCATTTAGACCATGAAAAATAAGCTAATATTTGTTGGAATTGGTATCCACCTTGTCGATACTCCTCACTAATTTAACAGTGGGGAGTTGATATGACGGGCGTTTTGGGTAACCTAACGCCCGTTATTCATAGAAGAGCAGAATCATTTCTACTGATTTTTACGGCAACTTAAATGCCAGTAGAAATAGTTTTATAAAAATATCATCAGCTAGTGATGACTAGTTGAATGAAGCAATAAGTGGAAAGCAAACAGCCATGTCAAAACGTGATTATTATGAAGTATTAGGCGTTGCTAAATCAGCAACAGACAGAGAGTTAAAGAAAGCCTATAAGCGTCTCGCAATGAAATTCCATCCGGATCGTAATCCAGATGATGAAAGTGCTGCTGAAAAGTTTAAAGAACTGCAAGAAGCTTACGATATTTTAAGTGACGACAATAAGCGTGCTGCTTATGATCAATACGGTCACGCGGGCGTTGATCCAAGTCGCGGTGGCGGCGGTGGCGCACAAGACTTTGGCGACATCTTCGGTGATATGTTTGGCGACATCTTTGGCGGCGGTGGCCGTGGTGGTCGTCAACGCGGTCCTGCACGTGGTGCAGATTTGCGTTACAACATGGAACTTACTCTTGAAGAAGCCGTTAAAGGTGTGACTAAAGACATTCAAGTGCCTTCATTACAAAGCTGTGATGAGTGTAATGGCTCTGGTGCTAAGAAGGGCACGTCTGCAACGACTTGTGGCACTTGTCATGGTCAAGGTCAAGTGCAAATGCGTCAAGGTTTCTTCGCGGTTCAGCAAGCCTGTCCGACGTGTCGTGGTAGCGGTAAAATTATTAAAGATCCTTGTCGTAAGTGTCACGGCGAAGGTCGTTACGAGAAGACTAAGACATTATCAGTTAAGATCCCTGCTGGTGTTGATACAGGCGATCGTATTCGCTTAAGTGGCGAGGGTGAAGCTGGTGAAGCTGGCGCGCCAAAAGGTGATTTATACGTACAGGTTCAAGTACGTGACCACAAGATTTTCGAGCGTGATGGCAACAACCTTTACTGTGAAGTGCCTGTAACATTTGCTGATGCAGCGCTTGGTGGCGAAATTGAAGTACCAACGCTAGATGGCAAAGTAAAACTTAAGGTGAGCGCTGAAACGCAAACTGGCCGTATGTATCGTCTGCGCGGTAAAGGTGTTAAATCAGTACGTAGTAACACTACTGGCGATTTAATGTGTAAAGTTGTTATTGAAACACCAGTGAAACTAACTGAGCATCAACGTAAACTATTAAAAGAATTTGACGCTGCGGTAAATGGCTCTTCACGTGAGCACAAACCAAAAGCCGATGGTTTCTTTGATGGCGTTAAGAAATTCTTTAACGATCTAAATAGTTAATCCAATTATAAAGAGGGATTTGTGATGAAAAAGACACTTCTTGCACTTGCTGCTTTTACGGTAGTAGCTGGTTGTCAGGTGACAAAGAGTCCAACAGGACGCACGCAAGCGTTGATGTATTCAAATGCTGATATGAGTACGCTTGGGGCACAGTCATTTGACGAAATGAAAAAGAAAGAAAAAATCGTCACCGATCCTCGTGTTAATAGCTACGTTGGTTGTATTGCTGATGCTATTACCGCCAATGTAGATGCTTCTTACGGTGTGAAAAGCTGGGAAGTGGTGGTGTTTGATTCACCGCAAATTAATGCATTTGCTTTACCTGGTGGCCACATTGGTGTTTACACCGGTTTGATGAAGGTGGCGACCACTGCTGATCAACTTGCTGCTGTTATGGGGCATGAAGTTGGCCACGTATTAGCAAATCATTCAAATGAGCGATTATCGCGTAATCAGTTAACCAACATGGGAATGCAGATTGCTGGCGGCGCTTTTGATTTGGCGGGGATTAATCCACAAGACAAGCAGCTGTATATGCAAGGCCTAGGATTAGGCGCGCAATACGGTGTTGCTATGCCATTTGGTCGTAAACAAGAAAGCGAGTCTGATGAAATTGGTCTCGATTTAATGGCTAAAGCGGGTTTTGAGCCGCAAGCGAGTGTTACTTTATGGCAAGCAATGGCTAAGGCGTCAGGTGGCAATCAGCCGATGGAATTTTTATCGACCCATCCGTCGAACGAGCGCCGTATTAAAGATTTAACTAAGAATATGAGCGCGGCTAACGCGTTATATAATCAAGCAGTCAGTGCGGGCAAACGTCCAAACTGCAAACTATAAAATAGAGATAAAATATGTCTGAATTTACAACTATTGAACAACGCGCAAGCTACGGCGTTGGCCGCAACATGGGCGAGCAACTAGCTGCTAACCCATTTGAAGGTATCGACATTTCTGCTGTTCAGCAAGGTCTTGCTGATGCTTTCGCTAAAGAAGCAAGCAAAGTAAGCGTTGATGACTTAAACGAAGCGTTTAAAGAAATCAACGAGCGCATGCAAGCCGCTGCTGCTGAGAAAGCAAAAGTTATGGCTGCTGAAGGCGAGAAGTACTTAGAAGAAAACGCTAAGCGCGAAGGCGTAACTGTTTTACCATCAGGCTTACAATTTGAAGTAATCACTGAAGGTGACGGCGAGAAACCAACAGCTGATTCTACTGTTCGTACTCACTACCACGGCACGCTAATCGACGGCACTGTATTTGACAGCTCTTACGATCGCGGTCAACCAGCTGAATTCCCAGTTGGCGGTGTTATCAAAGGTTGGACTGAAGCATTACAACTAATGTCAGTTGGCTCAAAATACAAGCTACACATCCCACACAACCTAGCTTACGGTGAGCAAGGTGCTGGCGGTGCAATCGCTCCATTTAGCGCATTAGTATTCGACGTTGAATTATTAGAAATCATTAGCTAATTTCGATTTTTAAACGTCTAGAAAGGAGCCAGTCGGCTCCTTTTTTTGTGCCCGATTTTAGTGTCTTTCCGCGTAGACTATATCTCTCATTTCGCCAGTAATTGGCGTTGCTAATTAGTAGATTTGCGATGCATGACTCAGTTCTAGTTATTAAAGATTTAAAGGGTTGAGCCTCCCCGCTTTGTGTGACAAATATCACACGCCTTCGTCAAAAAAATGTCACAGTCAAAATCTAATATGGTGAAGGCACAATCCAATGGAACTTGGTAAACAACCAAACGGGGATAATTATGAAGTTAAAATCTTTAGTGATCTTAGGTGGGCTATATAGCTCGCTAGTTCACGCAAATCAATTAACCATTGTCGGCGTTGTAGATGGCCCATTAAGCGGCGGCTTGCCTAAAGCTGTGGAACTACGAGTTGATACGCCTATTGAAAATTTAAGTGACTGCGGTATTGGCTTAGCGGTTAATGGCAAGACTGACGTGTCTCAGTCATTTAAGTTCGGCGAGAAGAGTGCGGACATTGGCACTTACGTTACAGTATCTATGGAATCAGCTGGCTTTGAGGAGTTTTTCGATATTTCGCCTGATTATGTTTATGGCGGGTTATCTATCAATGGCGATGATGGTATCCATGTTTTTTGTAACGGCGAAACAGTAGATACATTCGGTGTGCTCGGTGAAGATGGCTCTGGTACAGCTTGGGAATATAAAGACGGCTGGGCTTCTTTTCATGATGGCGGCCACGACGGGCCTGATTTTGACGTGGCTAACTGGCAATTTAGTGGACCAGGTGCATTAAATGGTGAAACTAAAAACTCTACGGCCGCTAATCCGTATCCAATTCGCAGCACTGGCGGCTCTGGTGGCGGCGGAGGCGGTGGTGAGCCAGCGTGTTTTAACTGTCCATCATTAGATAAAGTAGCCGATGCCGCTAACTTTAACGCCGTTAACTATTACCAAGCTGCGGTCGATGCGATTAATGCTGGTCAAAATAGTGAGCAAGTTAAGAACATTATTAGCGGAATAATTAGCGCCGATCATAAGGTGTTAACCTATTCAGAAGTGTGGACAGCACTGACTCATACGGATGAAGATCCTAATAATTCGGATAATGTCATTTTGTGGTACAAGGGAACATCGCTGGCTAAAAATCGCAATGGCAGTGGTAGTCAAAGCAGTAACCCTGATAATTGGAATCGCGAACACTCTTGGCCGAAAAGCCATGGCTTTAGCAGCCAATCAAATGAAGCTTATACCGATATCCATCATTTGCGTCCAACGGATATCTCGGTCAACGCTTCACGCGGTAATTTAGACTTTGACGACAGTGATAATCCGCTGCCGGAAGCGCCAGAAAATCGTTTAGACAATGATTCTTTTGAGCCACGCGATGACATTAAGGGCGATGTTGCGCGTATGATGTTTTATATGGATACGCGCTATCAAGGTTTAAGTGATACCACGCCAGATTTATCTTTAGTCGATCGCATTACCAGTGTCGGCGAGCCAAGTTTGGGTAAGTTATGTCGCTTAGTTGAATGGCACAACGAAGATCCGGTTGATGCGGCAGAAGAAGCTCGCCACGATGCAATTTATGAGTATCAAGGTAATCGAAACCCGTTCATCGATAATCCACAGTGGGTTGCGACAGTATTCGGCGATGCGTGTGACGGCTCTGGGGGTGGAGGCGGTGGCAACGGCGATACGCCTAAGCTGCTTATTTCTGAATATATTGAAGGTAGTTCGAGTAACAAGGCCATCGAGATTTATAATCTTGGCGATCAAACTGTCGATTTAAGTGCGAGTAACGTGAGCTTAAATCTGTTTTCTAACGGTAGCGATACTATTTCTAGTGCAATAAGCTTAACTGGAACCATTGCTGCCAATAGTACTTTTGTTGTCGTTAACAATAGTGCTGAAGATAGTTTGAAAGCCTTGGCGGATATGACGTCTAATAGCTTGGGCCACAATGGTGATGACGCATATACCCTGTCGGTAGATGGCGTAGTGGTTGATACTTTTGGCCAAGTCGGCGTCGACCCTGGTAACAACTGGGGGACAGATGATACTGCAACGAAAGATCGTTCATTAGTGCGTAAGGCGTCAGTAATTTCTGGCGATACTGTATCGAATGATGAGTTTGAGCCAAGCGCTGAATGGGTGGGTTTTCCAAAGGACACCTTTAGCAATCTAGGCAGTCATGAGATTGATGACGAAGAGCCAAGTGGTTTTGGTCAATGTGGCGATGAACGCACACTAATCAGTGCTATTCAAGGCAGCGGTGCTAGCTCTCCGATGGTTAATGAAACTGTCATTGTAGAGGCTGTGGTTACTCAGGTTACTTCAGGTTTGGGTGGTTTCTTTATTCAGCAAGTTAATGATGATCAAGATAATAACCCGCAAACCTCAGAAGGACTCTTTGTATTTAGTGATCATACTGTTGAAGCGGGTCAAGTGCTACGCATGCAAGGTGAGGTGTCTGAATTTTTCGGCAAGACACAATTACGTGTTTCAGAGGCACCATTACATTGTGGTAGTGATACGGTTGCACCCGTCTCTATTGCGCTGCCGTTTGAATCAACCGAAGCTGCTGAAGCATGGGAAGGCATGTTAGTGACTTTCGATAATGCGTTAACAGTTTCGAGTAACTTTGATTTAGCGCGTTATGGTGAAGTGACGTTATCTAGTAAACGTTTGTTTAATCCAACCAATGTGTTTGCACCTAATTCTGTTCAGGCTTTGGCATTGGCAGATGAAAATGAGCGTAATCAGTTGCTTCTCGATGATGGAATGAACGGGCGTAATCCTAGTGATGTCATCTATCCAACCGGTGGTTTAGATGCACAAAACACACTGCGTAATGGTGATTTAGTAACATCGTTAGTCGGCAGCTTGGACTACTCGTTTGGTAGCTACCGTTTAATTCCATCAGCAGCGCCGCATTTTGAGCACGTCAATCAACGTCCAGTAATGGCTGAGCAAAACGATAATCAAGTTACTGTTGCTAGTTTTAACGTTCTCAACCTGTTTAACGGCGACGGAGAGGGCGGTGGTTTCCCGACTAGCCGCGGTGCCGATAATAGCGAAGAGTATCAACGTCAGCTTGATAAGGTCGTTGCTGCTATTGAATTACTTAACGCCGATATCATCGGTTTGATGGAAATCGAAAATGATGGTGTTGATAGTAATAGCGCGGTGAGCCAATTAGTTGCTGCGTTAAATGCAAATATGGGCGAGGGCACTTATGATTTCGTTAACGCAGGCGGGTTAGTTGGCGATGATGAAATCAGCGTTGCTATGTTATATAAGCCTGCTCGTGTTAGCTTAGTTGGCGATGCTAAGGTTAATAACAATAGCATTTTCGATCGTGCACCTTTAGCACAAGCATTTAGCTTTGGCGACGAGAAGCCGTTTGCCGTTGTTGTGAACCACTTTAAGTCTAAAGGTAGCTGTAGCCGTGCATCTGGTCTCGATGAAGATCAAGGAGATGGCCAAGGCTGTTTTAATGATCGTCGTGTCAAACAAGCTAATGCGTTAAATGCGTGGTTAAACTCACTTGATGGTTTTGCTGATGTCCCTGCACAGCTGATTATTGGTGACCTAAACGCTTATGCGAAAGAAGATCCAATTACAGCACTTGAAAATGCAGGTTTTGCTAATTTAATGGATAACGAAGAGGCCTCAGGTTATTCATTTATGTTTGATGGTAAAGCTGGCTATTTAGACCATGCGATGGCTAGTGAGCTAATGGCTGATGCCGTAACTAGTTCGGTATTTGTGGCGATTAATGCCGATGAGCCACGAGCGTTAGATTACAATCTTGAAGATAAATCTGACACGCAACAAACAACGTTCTATCAAGCGGATGCGTATCGCAGTTCAGATCACGACCCTGTATTAGTGACTCTTGAGTTCGCACCGACGCCTACTAAAGAAGTCGCTATCGATCGTGTTAAGCACCTTATTAAAGATCATCAAAAGGCGCTTAAACAACGACTGGCGTTATGGCGCAAAGATGTAGCGCTATATCAAGAGCGTTTATTGCGTTTGGCAGCTGAGATCCGCAGTTTAGATCCCATTGCTGATGCTGAGTTAATTAGTGAAAAACGCGCTGAAATTGCAATGCTTGAGGTTAAGCATAGCCTTTATAGTAATTATGTTGCCGCGTTAGACGCTGCACTGGGTAATTCTAAGCAACGAGTTGTCAACATTGAACAAGGCGCAAACTTAGCGCTGATTCAAACAACCGTAGAATCACATCTCAAGTCGTTCAAATCCAAGATACGAAATCGCAATAAAGTGGGTAATCGTTTGGAAAAACGTGCGAGAAAAGCAGAGCGCCAAGGAAATAAAAAACGAGCAAGAGAGCAGCGTAAACGAGCTCGCTCTCATAAGGCAACCGCACAAGCGTATAGATATTTATTCAATATAGCTAACGCTTATAAGCTATAAGTCAATCTGTTAATCAAAGGCAAATAATGTAACGTTGTTTGCCTTTTTTTGTTTCAAATGTATGTGCAATAGGGGCGGTGTTGGTATTTGTGTTGCGATTGTATCTAATGTGTTTCATTTGTTTTTGTTATGTAATGATCTTTTTTTGAGCGGTCGAATGGCTTTTTGATGGGTTTTTATGCAGTTAAACTGCATGTTAATTATCTGTTGAAAATTAAGTTGCTGTTTTTACGTTATATCAATGTTTTATGTTTCATTGTTGTTAAAAGTGCTGCATTGCAGCTGCTAGACTGCGGTGATAGTTTCAGCAGCGGGAAAAAAGTAATTACTTTTTCTAACTACAAAAAACTATAAACAGAGAGAGATGTATGAACTCTAATGTATTTAAGCGTTCTCTAACGGCAATGGCTGTTACTGTTTCGCTAGGCATGTCAATGCCAGCATTTGCTGATAACTCAAGTGGTTCGATTTATGGCCGCGCGATGGAAGGCAAAACGGTAACTATCAAGAACCCAGCAACAGGCTTCACGCGTTCAGTAGTGATTGGTGAAAACGGTCGCTTTAACTTTCCAAAGCTTCCTACTGGTAACTACACCGTTTCTAACGGTTCACGCACTAACAATGTCACTGTAACTATCGGTACTGGTAGTTCAGTTGATTTCACTAATGTAGAAGCCATTGAAATCGTTGGCCGTCAACTGGCGACAATCGATACATCATCGGCTGAATCAACGTCTGTATTTACCGCTGAGCAAATCGAACTATTACCTGTTGCTCGTGATTTAACAAGTGTTGCTCTATTAGCACCTGGTACAACTGGCGGTGACTCAGGTTTCGGTAACCTAGCGTCTTTCGGCGGTTCTTCTGTTGCAGAAAACGGTTACTTCATTAACGGTTTCGATGTCACTAACATTCGTAACTTTACCTCTTTCGCTGCTCTACCTTACGATGCTGTTTCTCAACAGCAGGTTAAGACTGGTGGTTACGGCGCTGAGTATGGACGTTCTTTAGGCGGTGTTGTTAACTTAGTAACTAAGCGCGGTACGAACGAATGGACTGGTGGTGGTGCAATTTACATGACGCCTGCTGCGTTACGTGAAGATGGTACTGATGCACTGTCTGTAAATCCAGAATTGACATATAAAGATCGTTATATTCGCTATCGTTCAGCGAACAAATACGACTACATGTCTTACAACGTTTATGCGTCTGGTCCATTAGTTGAAGATAAGCTGTTCTTCTTCGGTTTATTCGAAGGTACAAAAGATAAGGTTGAGACTTTCGGCAGCCAAACGAGCACGAAGCGCGAAAACACTTCGCCGATGTTCTTAGTTAAGTTAGATTGGCACATCAATGACAATCACTTACTTGAAGTGACTCACATCGATAACGAAAAAGAAAACGACTATACACCTTACGCTTATGAAGGTGATGTACGTTACGGTAGTGAGCACGGTGAAGCTGGTGAAGAATACAGCATCAAATCTGGTGGCGATGTTTCAATCGTAAACTACACAGGTTTCTTAACAGACGACTTAACTGCAAGCGTACTTTGGGGCGAAATGAACAGCACACTAGCTGCGCGCAACCCTGATATCGGCCCAGGCGCAGATTGTCCATTAGTATATGACCGTCGTGAAACGCCAACAAGTTCACAACGCATTGGTTGTTGGGGTATTACTGAGAACCAGTACTACCGTCCTGATCCAAACTTTGCGCCAGACGAAGATAAGCGTGAATCACTACGTTTCAGCGTTGAATATGCATTTGATGATCACGCAATCAAGATTGGTTACGACACTGAGAAATTCACTTCAACACGCCGTGGTACTGAATTCTCTGGTGGTGATTACTGGCGCTGGCATCGTGGCACAGGCAAGACTGTAAACGGTGTTGTTGTTCCTGAAGGCCAAGATTACATCCGTCACAGACAGCGTAACACTGTTTCTGGTAGCTTCGAAGTTGAAAACACTGCGTTCTACATTGAAGACAACTGGCAGGTTAACGACGAGTGGATGGTTTACCTAGGTTTACGTGCTGAAGGTTTTGAAAACCGTAACAGCCAAGGTGAAGTATTCGTAAAAGCTGATGATTTAATCGCTCCACGTCTAGGTTTCGCATGGGACATGGGCGGTGAAGGTACTCATAAAGTATTTGGTACTTTAGGTCGTTACTACATTCCTGTTGCATCAAACACTAACATCCGTGCTTCTGGTATCGAATACTCAATCGAAGAGTACTTCTTGGTAGATAGCGCAGATGAGAACCCAACTACTTCTGCACCAGACAAACTAGGTGCACAGTTAGGTGATACATTAGTAAGTGGTTCTAAGAATGCACCTGATTCACGCACTATCGCTGTTACCGATCTTGATCCTATGTACCAAGATGAGTTAATTCTTGGTTACCAACAAGAATTAGAAGATTGGACTGTTGGCGCTAAGATTGTTTACCGTGAAGTAAAAGATGGTATGGATGACTACTGTTCACACCAACCATTCATCGACTTTGCCAAAGACAAAGGTTACGACAACTTCGATTATCATTCACTAGCTGATTGTTTCATCATGAACCCTGGTCGTGATGTGTCACTGGCGATGGATCTTGAAGACAACGGCGAGTACGTAACAACAGTAGTACCAAAAGACTACTTCGGTCTAGAAAGCTACAAGCGTAAATATAAAGCGCTTGAGTTGACTGCTGAGCGTCCAATGAACGATGACTGGTACTTAAAAGCGTCTTACACGCTAGCTAAGAGCGTTGGTAACTCTGAAGGTTACGTAAACTCTACTAACGAGCAAGAAGATGCTGGTTTAACGCAAGACATCGATAACGCATTATTCCAACACGGTGCTTACGGTCCATTACCAAATGATCGTCGTCACACTGTTAAAGTGTTCGGTGCTTACCAGTTAAACGACGAAGTGTCTGTTTCTGCAAACATGACTATTGCTTCTGGTCGTCCAGTTAGCTGTCAAGGTTTTGTACCATTAGAAGCTAACCGCGAAGCACTAGGTGTTGATTACAGCAACCTATCTGGTTACGGCGCATCTTCTTACTACTGTAACGGCGAGTTAACTAACCGTGGTGACGAAGGTCGTACACCTTGGACTAAAAATGTTGATGTTGGCTTAAGCTACAAGCCAGCTGCAATCGAAGGTTTAACACTAAAAGTTGACGTTCGCAACATCTTCAACTTCCAAGAAGTTACTGAGTATGTTGAAACTGCTGAAATTGGTTCAGGTACAGCATCTACGCCAAACCCGAACTTCAAAGCGCCAATCAACTACCAAACGCCACGTCGCGTTAGTTTAACGGCTCGTTACAAGTTCTAAGTTAACCTTGTAACAACTTGATAAAAATAAAGCGGGTATTTCGTATGAAGTACCCGCTTTTTTATTGGTGATCTAAAATGATGGATTAGTACTTAAAGTACATATTTAAAATAAGCGTGTTGGTATCGCTAATTTTAGACTTGTTAAGGCCTAAATTAATTCCAATCATTTCCCCTTCAAGGCCTAATTTTATAGCTTTTGTCTCTGGATAGAGGGTAATAGAGGCTTTGGCTAAGTCGCCAAACACTGGCACTTGAAAACCCGAATACCAGTGATGTGTACTATTGATATAGTCGTTGCCAATAAATGCGCGACCATAATCGGTTTGATAGCCAGCCTGCAGGAATATTTGACTGTCGAACTTTTGTTTGTAGTCGAGATCATTTTCAATTCCACTTAAACTCGGCTCGCTGTTCTTTTTCGCTTCGCCGCGAATGAGTTTCGCTTCCGTGTGGTAAACGCGATCCCAATTTAAAGAGTAGCCGATATCCATCACATCAAGTGACACGTCAAATTCTGGATCGATTTGCCAAAATAATCCGATATCTAGGCTATAACCGTCACCGTACATGGTATCAGGAGTTTCACGGTCAAAAATAGTGTCTTCGTCATAGTAATAATCAAAATCTAACTGGCCAAGGTACAGCTCATTAGTAGCTGTATTGACTTTACCGTGAACTTTTCCGGATAAAACCTGATCGCTCTGCCAATAATTAAGACGAATACGATAATCTAGTGATTGATAGCTGTTGCTATATTCGATGAAAGGACCACTAGCATAAGTGTGCTCTACATCTAATAGAATATCTAAATCTGTGTTGTCAGGTTGAGGTAGCTTGTTTTTATCGAGATAGAAAAAACGTCCTGTGTCTTTGGTAAAGTGGCCAAAATAGTCATAGCGTATAGCACCACCAAATAACCAGTTTCCATAACCAACCCCCATATCTGCACGGTTGGTGGTAAAGAGTGAATCTGCGTCTTGATATTTTCCGTCCCAAGTATCGTCAGCGAGTGCTTTGATGGACATGACTTCACTGTTGCTATAACTCGATAAGCTGGTTTCGAAACGCCATTGGTTATCTGCTAATGCCGACACCGAAAATAGCGCCATACTTACTGCGCTCAATATATATTTTTTTTGCATAGGATACTGCTGGAAAGATGAATGATATTAAACAATAAAGCCAGTGCAAGATGCACTGGCTTGGCGTTGGTTAGTAAAACACTATTTTAGAATAATGTTTCGAAGCTACCGTCGATGTATTTGATTTTATGAACGTTGCCAACTAGCGAAATAGTACCAACAATTTTGGCGCCAATGATAACTTGACCAACGTCGTCGCCATCTTTAACACCTTCAGTTTTAATCGTTACCATAACGCTGCCATCAGCATTAGTTGCTTTGATTTGGCCAGTAGCATCGTCCGTGCTGCCAGAAAGAACAACTTTACGAGCATCGTCACCATCCATCAACATGATTTGGATAGTGCCATCATCAACTGATGTACGCTCTATGGTGATTTCTGCTTTGGCACCGTCAAAATCTTCCATTGCAACGTCAACAGATAAAGTAGCTTTGACATCGACATAGTTTTCTTCAGTTTCGATTACATCGCCGTCTGCTGCTACTTCGTAGTCGCCTGTAGAGGTAATCATTAGCGAAGCGTCAAAAACTTCATCGCCATCGCCAAATGAACCGCCAAAAGATAACGAAGATGGAATTAACGTTCCACCAGTTCCATCTTCAAGTTCCATCCACTTACCCGCAGCACCAACGTGACCAGTAAACATACCTGTGTCAGTTTTTAGGCTGTTCGCTTTTAGCATTGCGTTTAGTTCAACCGTTGCATCAGCAAAGCTTTCTTCGGTATCACCGTCAGCAAGCTGTACGCCTTTAACCATGAATTTACCTTCGCTTAGTTCAAGTGATGCGTCTTCATTGGCTAGCATTGCACTAAACATTAGGCTGCCATTAGATTTGGTTGATTCTGCCACTGGACCAGCGTCAATCTCAATCATCATCTTAACTTTGTCAGTACCAAACATAAGATCTAATTCAACTTTACCCTTCATTGACGTATCAGTTTCAACGATATCTGATACTGTTACAGTGCCGCCTTCAGCTGCGCCGTCAAAATCAGCTAGAGCAAGATCTTCCAAGTTGCCTTCTTCCATTGCATCTTCAACAACCATTAATACTTCGCTGCCAAGCTCCATTAGTTCGTCGACATGGGTATCAATTAGCATTTCTGCTGCATCAGCTTTGTCGGCAAAAGCATTAGCTGGCGCATCAAATCCATCAGCAATAGTTGTACCCCAGTCACGAACGTCAGCAACGAACATTTTAGCATCTTCTACTTCTGGAATTTTTACGTCAACTTTGCCACCGTCTTCAATAACTACAGTTATTTTGTCAGGATCGCCACCCGCCGCTATTGCATCGGTTATCGCCTGCGAGATTGCTTTAAACTCATCGCCTAACTCTGCGATATCTGACGCTAATTGCGCCGCATCTTCAGGAAGCAATTGAACAATACTTCGAGCAATAGCGTGAATCTTTTCTTTAAAGGCGTTATCGGCTTTATCTTCAAGATAATCACCAAGCATTTGTTCATTGGTGGCATCGCCAAGATCAAGTTCTTGAACAACTTCGGCAATAGCAGCATCTAGTGATAACTCTTCTCCTGCCGCTTCTGCAGCAGCTATTTTAGATTGAATAAGCGTTGTAATTGGATTAACAACGGTACTACCAGCTGGCGAACTCAAGGAAAAGTCTTTCGCAACTGCAGCATTGGTATCTTCATCAATAGTATTAGCTTTAGTTGCTATTGCAATAACAGGATAAGTGTTTGGGTTTTCAATACCAGTAGTATCCAATGTTACAACACCACCATCACCTGTGGTACCTGAAGGCTCGCCATCGTCATGTGCTGAGTTTTTATTAACATCTAGAAATACAAAAGCACCTTTTAAATAGCCGTCAGCAACTTTTATACCTTGTTCAGTTGGCGTAGGTGCAGGTGGTGGGGTCGGTGTCGGTGGAGCTGTGCGCGCCTTTTTACCTGAATGACACGCCGCTAGTACCGCGACAGTTACTAAGCTTAAGGCTACGTTTTTAACTACTTTTTTAGATAAAGCCATATCTATTTCCTTGTTGTACCACACTGGTTCCTGTGGTGGTTTATTTACTCAATGTTTATCGATTGTGTGAGAACATTATTAAAGCTCTCATCTAACTGAATTAACCCTAATTCAATTGGCCAGCTGAATACACTTAAATGTAATCAAATGTAAGTTAGTTTTAACATATGAATATTTAAAATCAATGACACTTAAGAGGTAATTTATTGACGTAGATTTCTCTCAAATATTTATTAGTTATATAACAGTTATTTAGATTATATATTTACTTTAAATTAATAATAAATGATTAGTTGTAAATGTAACTTAATGTAACTCATCGCGTTTTCATGAATACGTAAAATTGCATGTTTAAATTGTTGCATTCGTAGTGGTTTCTCGTATTTACTTTTTGTTTTTTAGTGTTTGTTTTGTTTGTTTTATTTGTTTTGTTTGTTTTAATTTGTTGATTTTTTTATAGAAAATGGTTGTTTTTGTGTGAAATGGTGGTTTTTTGGTGTTTTTTATATGTGCTCTTTGTTATTGGTGTTTTTTGTCATTCTCTTAAACATTTTGGGTACCTTTTTGTACAAGAGATAGATAATTTTTTGAGTAACCGTTGAAATTATTAAATTAAAATACGCTAATAAAACTTTTCTTTATGAATATCTCTTCTTTTGCAGGTTTTGTTAGGAAGTTGTCACTAGTGCTAATTTGTATGGAGTCTGCTTTAAGTTGTTGTTATTTATGTCTTTTTTGTGGCTCGTGCTTTCTCTTGTTATCTATTGGAGTGGTTTGTTTGTTGCTATTTTAATGCTTTCATACTGATTATTGAGTTAGTTGGATGTTTTCACGGTTGAGTCTGGACTAGTTATGTCTGCTAGGCTATACTACGCCGAATTTGGTTGAGTAGTAATGCACTCAACGTTTTTTATCAAAAACGAACATTCATCTATGTGAATGTTTTTATTATCTTTTGGAGGTTGTTTTGAGTAATTCCGCCTTATTAGTACTAGAAGATGGCTCTATCTTTAAGGGGACATCAATAGGTGCAGTAGGACATTCTGTCGGAGAAGTTGTTTTCAATACGTCGATGACAGGCTATCAAGAAATTTTGACTGATCCTTCTTATGCACGACAAATCGTTACTCTCACTTACCCTCACATCGGCAATACCGGCACCAATTCCCAAGACGAAGAATCTAATCAAATTCACGCCTGTGGCCTTATCATCCGTGACCTTCCTCTTTTAACTAGCAACTTCCGCAACGAAAAAACACTCACTGACTACTTGTCTGATAACGGCATCGTTGGTATTGCTGATATCGATACGCGTCGTTTGACGCGTGTATTACGTGAAAAGGGTGCACAAGCTGGCTGCATTATGGCAGGCGATGTCGATGAAGCTAAAGCATTAGAAATGGCGAAGGGGTTTGCTGGCCTTAAGGGCATGGACTTAGCGAAAGAAGTAACGACGAAAGAGTCTTACAGCTTTGCTAAGAAAACTTGGTCGTTAGTTGGCGGTTTACCGTCAGAAACGCCAAGCGAAGAATTACCGCACCATGTTGTTGCTTATGATTTCGGTATTAAAGATAACATCATGCGCATGTTAGTTGACCGCGGCTGTCGTTTAACGGTAGTGCCTGCACAAACCAGTGCCGAAGAAGTATTAGCGTTAAATCCTGATGGCATTTTCTTATCAAATGGCCCGGGCGACCCTGAGCCATGTACTTATGCCATCGATGCTATCAAAGCTTTCTTAGAAACGGATATTCCACAGTTTGGTATTTGTTTGGGTCACCAGCTTCTTGCCTTAGCGAGCGGTGCAAAAACCGTAAAAATGAAGTTTGGTCATCACGGTGCCAACCACCCAGTACAAGAGCTAGAGACCGGCCGCGTGATGATTACCGCGCAAAACCACGGTTTCGCAGCTGATGAAGAGACACTACCAAGCAACGTAAAAGCAACCCATAAATCATTATTCGATGGTTCACTGCAAGGTATTCATCTAACAGACAAGCCTGCGTTTAGCTTCCAAGGCCACCCAGAAGCTAGCCCTGGTCCGCACGATGCTGCGCCGCTGTTCGATCATTTCATCGAGCTAATTGAAAGCTATAAAGCAAATAAATAACGCCTGAAACGAGATAGGAATTACAAATTATGCCAAAACGCAACGACATAAAAAGCATTCTAATTTTAGGCGCTGGCCCAATTGTTATTGGTCAGGCTTGTGAGTTTGACTACTCGGGTGCACAAGCGTGTAAAGCGTTAAAAGAAGAAGGTTACCGAGTTATTCTAGTTAACTCTAACCCTGCAACTATTATGACTGACCCAGAGATGGCGGATGCGACATACATCGAGCCAATTCACTGGGAAGTTGTTGAAAAGATTATTGAAAAAGAGCGTCCATGTGCGGTATTGCCGACTATGGGTGGTCAAACAGCCCTTAACTGTGCATTAGAGCTAGAAAGCAAAGGCGTTTTAGAAAAGTACAATGTTGAGATGATTGGTGCGACAGCTGACGCTATCGATAAAGCGGAAGATCGCAAACGCTTTGATATCGCCATGAAATCTATCGGCCTTGAGACGCCAAAAGCTGGTATTGCTCATTCGATGGAAGAAGCGCATAAAGTACAAAAAGAAGTTGGCTTCCCATGTATCATTCGTCCATCGTTCACCATGGGTGGTACAGGTGGCGGTATCGCATATAACATTGAAGAATTCGTAGAAATCTGTACTCGCGGTCTTGATTTATCACCAACTAACGAGCTGCTTATCGATGAGTCGTTAATCGGTTGGAAAGAGTACGAGATGGAAGTGGTTCGCGATAAGAACGACAACTGTATCATCGTGTGTGCGATTGAAAACTTCGACCCTATGGGCATTCACACAGGTGACTCTATTACGGTTGCTCCAGCGCAAACATTGACCGATAAAGAATACCAAATCATGCGTAACGCCTCGATGGCTGTTCTGCGTGAGATTGGCGTAGAAACTGGTGGTTCGAACGTACAGTTCGGTCAATGTCCAAATACTGGCCGCATGGTAATCATCGAAATGAACCCGCGTGTATCTCGCTCTTCTGCATTAGCGTCTAAAGCGACTGGTTTCCCAATTGCGAAAATCGCAGCGAAACTGGCTATCGGTTACACGCTTGATGAGTTATCAAACGATATTACTGGCGGCGCGACTCCAGCATCGTTCGAGCCATCAATCGATTACGTTGTTACTAAGATCCCACGTTTTAACTTCGAGAAATTCGCAGGCTCTGAAGATCGCTTAACCACTCAGATGAAGTCTGTAGGTGAGGTAATGGCGATTGGTCGTAACCAACAAGAGTCAATGCAAAAAGCATTGCGCGGCTTAGAAGTTGGCGTAAGCGGCTTTGACCCTATCGTTGATGGCGATGATACTGAAGCGCTAAACAAAATCAAACACGAGCTAACTAACGCTGGTGCAGATCGCATTTGGTACATCGCCGATGCATTCCGCTTTGGTATGACGCTTGATGAAGTATTTAACATCACTCGTGTTGATCGTTGGTTCTTAGTACAAATTCAAGATATCGTAAACGAAGAGTACAAAGTAGCTGAAGGTGGCATGGCCAACCTAACGGCTGATTACTTACGCTCACTAAAACGCAAAGGTTTCGCCGATGCACGTCTTGCTGATGTATTAGGTGTTGCTGAATCAGAAGTTCGTAAATTGCGTGAGCGCAATGAAATTCACCCGGTTTACAAGCGCGTAGATACCTGTGCGGCGGAATTTAAATCAGATACGGCTTACATGTACTCGACGTATGACGAAGAGTGTGAAGCCAACGTTTCTAATAAAGAAAAAATCATGATTATCGGCGGTGGCCCTAACCGTATCGGTCAAGGTATCGAGTTTGATTACTGTTGTGTACACGCCGCGTTAGCGATGCGTGAAGAAGGTTATGAAACCATCATGGTTAACTGTAATCCTGAGACAGTTTCTACCGATTACGACACCTCAGATCGTCTGTACTTCGAATCTATTACCTTTGAAGATGTTATCGAAATTGTACGCATCGAAAAGCCTAAAGGCGTTATCGTGCAGTACGGTGGTCAAACGCCACTGAAATTGGCACGTGCTTTGGAAGCGGCTGGTGTACCAATCATCGGTACTTCACCAGATGCGATTGACCGCGCTGAAGATCGCGAGCGTTTCCAGCAAATGATTGAGCGTTTAGGCATTCAGCAACCGACTAATAACACGGTAAGCAGCACCGAAGAAGCGATTGCTGAATCAGCTAACATCGGCTTCCCATTGGTTGTTCGTCCATCTTACGTTCTTGGTGGCCGCGCAATGGAAATCGTTTATGACGAGCAAGATTTACGTCGCTACATGAGCGCCGCAGTAAGTGTTTCTAACGACTCACCAATCTTACTTGACCGTTTCCTAGATAACGCAACAGAAGTTGACGTTGACGCAGTTTGTGACGGCACTGACGTTGTTGTTGGTGGCATCATGGAGCACATCGAAGAAGCAGGTGTTCACTCTGGTGACTCAGGTTGTTCTCTGCCGCCATACACGCTGTCGCAAGACATTCAAGACAAGCTACGTGAATACGTTCGCAGCCTAGCCCTTGAATTAGGCGTTATCGGTCTAATGAACACTCAGTTTGCGGTTAAAGATGGCGTTATCTACATGATTGAAGTTAACCCACGCGCTGCACGTACTGTACCTTTCGTATCTAAAGCGACAGGTGTACCACTGGCTAAGATTGCCGCTAAGGTTATGGCTGGTAAAACACTGAAAGAACTTGGCTTTACTAAAGAAGTTGTACCGCCATACTACTCAGTAAAAGAAGTAGTATTGCCGTTTAACAAGTTCCACGGTGCTGACCCAATTTTAGGCCCAGAAATGCGTTCAACGGGTGAGGTTATGGGTGTTGGCGAAACTTTCGCTGAAGCTTACGCGAAAGCACAGCTTGGCGCTAAGTCTAATGTACCTAAGAAAGGCCGCGCGCTTATCTCTGTACGTCAAAGCGACAAAGGCCGCGTAGCTCAGCTAGCACAAAAACTGTTAGATTTAGGCTACGAGTTAGACGCTACTCACGGTACTTGTGTGGTACTCGGTGAAGCAGGCATTAACCCTCGCTTAGTGAATAAAGTAAGCGAAGGTCGTCCGCACATCCTAGACCGCATTACCAACGGTGAATACGAGTACATCGTAAACACTACCGAAGGTCGTCAAGCGATTGAAGATTCACGAAAATTACGTGCTGGCGCACTGCGTTACAAAGTGGCTTACACCACAACCATGAATGCAGCACTGGCAACTTGTGACTCTATCCTAGCCGACGATCGCGCGTCGGTAAGCTCGGTACAAGAACTGCACGCTAAGGTTTAGTTTTACTAAACGATTAAGTGCTTAAATAAAAATCCAGCCAAGGTAACTTGGCTGGATTTTTTTATTCATTTTATAGCGTTAAAAACTCAAAGATTTTATATCTTATCGCTATACTAAATGTGCTGCTCCTCGCCACCATGATGATGAATGGAAGCTTCGTGTAGGACAGCATTATAGAGCTTGTCTTACATCAACCAGTAAATCCCATATCCCACAAGCAGTGCTGGAATAGCTGAGTACAGCGTTGCTACCATCGCCGCTTTTGGTGCTAATGCAATAGCAGGGAAAAGGGCATCGCCATCATTTGATATCGCATTGGCGGCCAAGGCGCTAAAGGGCACAATGCCGTTAATATACAGAGTCGTCACAAGAATTTGTGGGCCACAGCCCGGTAACAAACCAATTACTACACCAACCAATGGCGCTAATACCGCGTAATGAGCAAACCAAGTTTTTAAGTCCAGTCCAAATTGCGCCACTAATACCTCATAAAGCACGAAGGCGGCAATAACCCAAGCCGTTACAAAGTGAGTATCTTGCATGACTTTGTAGATTTTAGAGTAGGGCTTGTTCGGTTCATCTTCACTGGTTACGTCTTGATAGCTTTTACCAGACGACGATAGTGCCCATAGCACTAACACAACTAAAGCACCTACAGCACCTACATAGGTAATGACGGTTTCGCTGCCGGCAACCGCAGCTTCAAAATCGAATTGTCCTGCTAATAATAAGCTGACAATTAAACATGGAACAAAGGCAACTAACCAAAAACGTCGACCGATACGCTGAGTAATTTGAGGTGCTTGCTGGTGGCAACATTGCGCTTGTGATGACACATCAGGTTTTAAATAATTGACATCGTGAATGGCATTGACGATATAACCGCTTATTGTACCTATCACCAAACCCATCGATAAAATAACAAGGCCTTCTAGTGGTTTAGTGGCTAGTAATAAGAATGCTGCATCCCCCATTGTTGCCGTAAGCACAGCAACTACGCTGCCAAAGCTCGCTTGGCCTTTTGTAAATTGAGTGACAACGATAATAGCGCCGCCACAGCCGGGTAATGCACCAAGTAATGCGGCTAGTGGTGTTTCTAGCGTGGGGTAGTGCTGCCGAACGTAACTAAGTTCTAACTGTGGGAAGCGCTCTAGTAGAAAATAGTAGACACAAAGGGTTGCGGCAACGAAAATAGTCACTTGCAAAAACGCATCCGCCAATGAACCAAGAATGATATCGCGTAATGAAGGTACCGTAAGTAAGGCGCAGATAATTGCTGGCAGAAAAAGGCGTTTATATTTGACACTGGCGGAGTACATCGCTGTGTGTAATTGAGTAGAGTTTTCCATTGTGCGATGACCCTTTTACGATCCGCGCATAATCTGCAATCAAGATTATGCAAATAAAAATAATTATCATTAATGTTATTTGCTGTTTTGTAAAAGTGCAATAGTAATTACGCTAGATCGCGTTAAATCCCCCATATTTTTTAAGTCATTAGGGAATCGTAGTGAATCAAGAATCGAAAAGTTATTCAGTTGTCGCAGATTTAGCGTCATTTTTAGTGATCAATAAAGCGGCTAATGTCGATTTTCACAGTAGTGACAATCAGGCTGGAATTGTCGCGCAGGTTAGTCATGATCGAGGAGGTGAATCATTATTTCCCGTGCATCGATTAGATAAAATGACCAGTGGCTTATTGATTTTGGCGAAATCGAGCGAAGTAGCAGCGCAGTTTGGTGAACTCTTTGCAACGCGCCAAATAGAAAAATACTATCTCGCGGTGTCTGATAAAAAACCGAAAAAGAAGCAGGGTCTTATTAAAGGAGATATGAAAAAAGGACGTAATGGCAGCTACTTATTATTAAAGTCGAATGACAACCCAGCAGTGACGCAGTTTTTTAGTTACAGCATTGCGCCGGGTATTCGAGGTTATTTGCTTAAACCTCATACTGGAAAAACCCATCAATTGCGCGTTGCTATGAAAAGCATCGGCGCGCCCATTATTGGTGACGAGCGTTATTATCCTAATAATCAACAACCAATAGGCATGCTGCATGCGTGGCAATTATCGTTTAAGTTAGATGACAAATTTTATCATTTTACGGTTGAGCCGAGTTGGGCAAATGATGGAGTTTCGAACTGGTTGAAAGAAATGGCGTTTATAAAACAGTGGAACTGGCCAAAGTTGTAATAATCTAAGGAAAGTGTTACGTTGAAATAATTATAAAAATTAATAGGTTATTGGATTTTTCTTATAGCTTTTTGAACGGGGGAATTGATTTGAAGAGAATTATGTTGCTCGCCGCACTAATGATGTCAGGCGTTTGTAATGCAAAAGACAATAAGGTGATAAATGCTGTTAAGACCCAACCTGATGTAGCTTCATATATTAAACGGGCTCTTGAAACTCCAACTAATCAAGTGATATTTCATCAAATGCCGCTCGATAGTTTGTGTGGATTTGCTGGCTGTGAAAGTCGGGTATTAGTAAACGTAATGGTCAGTTCTAATTCGAGCAACGCTCCAGTAACTAGTAAACTTGTTATAGTATCCTATATGGATCTCAACGATGATTTAGCCCCTAAAGTACAGCTTACTTTTCTAAAATAATTGATTTAGCCACTCTTTTTAAGGGTGGCTATTATCATTCTTTGATTTATTTAAGCGCCTACCAAAAGACTTCCTTAAGTCTCCTTATCTTATATTTGCCAAAATATCAAACAGCTCACTTTTTTTACATTTTCTTAAATATTTTTGAAAATAAATCGCATTCTCTTTAATACTACTGTTAATCCCGACTACAGCGCTTTTTTATTGTTGTGCATTTTGTATACAATATTGTGTGTGATGGATTTTAACCATCTGAAATATAATAAATTGAACTTAATAAATAGTATTTTATAACTAAATTTTAGATTTATTGGTACTTAAGTGCTGGTTTGTGCTTGTGTTAATCGGAGCAACTACGTATGTTCATCTAGTTTATTTATGATGTTGTGCTATTTATATATTTAATATCAAAAGGTTATATCAATGTTTAATTCATGTAATAAATGTATCATTTTGTTACATAATAACTTGTGTGTACTTGAAAAGGTGATAATTTGTGGCCGTCGCCAAGGGTAATAACAATTATAGCGACAAACTACATTTACTATCTTTTAAAGGACATCTAATGAATAAAGATAAATTTATGGTAAAAACTGCGATTGCGGGGGCATTATTTGCAGCCATGTCAACGACAACTTTCGCAACTGAAACCATTATCACTGAAAGTGAAACTGGCATCGTGCAATTTGCACAGGGTAACTTTGGCAAAGTTGATAAAAAAACAGCAAAACAAGCACTCAAACGCTTTATCAAACAGCAGACCGCCTATCAAGCGCAGGGGAACGAAGAGTTTGTCGTTCGACGTCACTGGAAAGATGCGCTCGGTAAAACTCACACGCAACTATCACAACAGTTAAATAATCTTCCTGTTTATGGTGCGAGTATGACAATTCATTCTGAGGATGATTTCTCAGGTGTCAGACTAACTGGTGAAAATGACGAGGGCACAATTTACGCTGTAAGCGGAAACCTCGCGACTCAAACTGAGTTTGATGATGAGTCATATATTGAAGAAGAGTCTGAATTTAAAACGCTGACTCAAAAACAAGCTAAGAAAGTAAAGCCTCGTGGATTAAAGCGTGCGTTAAAACGCGCTGAGCTCGTAGGTGATATCGTCGGTGAGCCAGAGCTTGCCTATGTTTATTTACCTGAACGTGGAAAAACAAAGCTGGCATGGAAAGTTGAAGTGACATACACACAAGACGATCACTTTGAGCATGATTGGATCTTCTATAACGTGAAGAATGGTCGTGAATTGATTCGTCACCCGCAGGTGATGCATGTTAAAACTATTCATACTTATGACATGGAAAATCGCGATCCTGAGCGCACTAATACCTCTGGACGTTTGTTGTGTACTACCAACCAACAATGTGGTGACGCTTCAGCGCAACGTGCTCATGATGGTGCGTCAACAGTGTATGATTATTTTAAAGCTGTCCACAATCGCAATGGTATTAATAATAATGATATGACTATGGTTTCTAGTGTGCACGCCAATCATAACTGGAACAACGCTGCTTGGTATAAAAACCAAATGTTTTACGGTGATGGTGACGGAAATCAATTTGGTGATTTGACTCAGTCATTGGACATCGTCGGTCACGAGCTAACTCATGGTGTTGTTCAATTCACAGCAAATTTAACCTATTTGAATGAATCTGGTGCACTTAATGAAGCAATGGCTGATATTTTTGGTGTCGCTGCTGATGCATGGCATCGTGGTTCTTCACAGCCTTCGTGGTTGCTAGCGCAAGAAGCTTACACCCCAAATATTGATGGTGATGCAATGCGTTATATGAATAACCCAACGCTAGATAATCAATCTCGCGATTACTATCCTGAACGTTATACAGGTACCGGTGATCGTGGCGGGGTTCACTTGAATTCGGGTATAGGCAATCTTGCATTTGTATTATTGGTTGATGGTGGGACTCACCCTCGTAATAAAACTGCTGTTGTCGTGCCTAAACTTGGTTTAGACAAATCTCAAAAGATTTTCTATCGAGCATTAACGACGTATTTTAATGAATCGACTAACTTCGCACAAGCACGAGTGGGAAGTGCGCAAGCTGCGCAAGACCTCTATGGTGAAGATGCGAAAGTCGCAGTAGAAAAAGCGTGGTGTGCAGTAGGTGTGGGTAGCTGTCCAACTTCGCCATCTGAAATTCCAACCATAACTAAAGGTCAGTCTGTCACAGGTTTATCTGCATCAACGCGCAATACGTTAACGTATAAGATGGAAGTTCCAAGCGGCGCTTCAAACATTAATTTCTCTATCGCTGGCTCAAACGGTGATGCGGATCTTTATGTATCTCGCGGTTCTGTTCCAACCACAACTACTTACGACTGTCGTTCTGAGTCTTCTAGCTCAAACGAGTCTTGTGATATGACTGGAGGCGCAGGAACTTACTATGTCCTAGTGAGTGCCTACTCCACATTTAGTAACCTAAGTTTAACGGGTAACTACGACTTGAGTGGTGGAGGTACGCCATCATTAGAACCAATTAATGAATCGGCTAGTAATATTTCAGTTTCTCGTGGTGGTTGGGCACGGTACACGCGTACATTGCCATCTGGTTATTCGAAAATTACGGTAACGATCGATGGTGGTTCTGGTGATGCTGATCTCTATGTTACGCATGGCAAAGAATCAACTCGAGCAAGCTATGGGTGTCGTTCAAATGGAAGTAACAATATTGAGGTATGTACTTTTGATGCTCCTCAATCAGGCGTTTGGTACCTAGATATTTATGGTTATTCGAGTTCGTCAGGTATTACATTGCGTTTAACCGGGACGCCGTAATATCTTGATGTAAATATTATCTCTCAATAAAGTGATCAACTTCGGTTGATCACTTTTTTATATCTAAAATTATTTTTACTTACATAATTTCCCTTGTTGAATTCAAGTTTTACTTTAATATTCAGGCTATTATCTATATTTATACAAATTTGATTTAGGTTGTTTTATGTTGCTACGAATAGTTGCAGGCGTTTGTGTATTGGCTTTATGCACGTTGGCGTATGGGTTAACGAAAGTGTCTACTGAGGATATTTCCAAATATTCTGATGGACCCTATTTGATTGACGATCATAAGAAAAAGTCATTAATACAACATAATATTGTTGAAGGAACTCATGTTAAAGCGAGCTATCAGGGTTCAATTGCCCCTGATTCAATGTATCCAGTTAATCGAAATGACACGTTTTACAACGTGAGTAAAATCGCTGCTATTAGCGACATTCACGGTCAATTTGATATCTTTAAGCAATTGCTAAATCAAAACGGTGTTATTGACGACAAGCTCAATTGGTCCTTTGGTCAAGGACATCTAGTGATCACTGGCGATATTTTCGACCGTGGTGATACGGTCACTGAGGCGTTATGGCTTGTTTATAACCTTGAGCAACAGGCTAGTGCTGCTGGTGGTAAGGTTCATTATTTATTGGGCAATCATGAATATATGGTGTTGCGTGGTGATGAGCGTTATATCCACGACAAATATAAGCACACGCTTAACGCCATGAATGTTGATTTAAAAACTCTGTTTAACGAGAATACGGTATTGGGTCGTTGGCTACGCAGTAAATCGACGGTCATTAATATTAATGGGCATGTGTTTTTACATGGCGGTATCCACAGCGATTTTACCGATTTAGATATTTCGTTAGAGCAGGCAAATAAAATATTTCGCCAAGCCATTGGTCAATCACGTAATTCGTTAAAAGAGCAGCCATTAACCAAAACACTTTTTGGTCGCACTGGACCGATTTGGTATCGCGGCTATTTTCTCGATCCTTTATTAAGCCAAGATGATGTCGACAAAGTCCTGAATAAACTTCAAGCGACGCGCATTGTGGTGGGGCATACCTCTATGGATAAAGTCGAAACACACCATAATGACAAAGTCATCGCCATTGATACCTCGATTAAAAAGGGCAAGCAAGGCGAAATACTCTTAATTGATTTTCAACAGTCTGCTCCGTCATACACCCGTGGCGACATGAAGGGAAAGCAATATAAGTTGATGGACTAGGGTATTTATTTACCAATCGCTACTTAGCTAATTTGATTTGTCGTCAGTTATCTCACTCTAGCACTAGCTGTTTTTGGTTAGTGCAGGCTATAATGGCGGCAATTTTTTGAAATGCTATTTATACGGTTTATTTTCCTATGTTTGAAAACCTCACCGATCGCCTCTCCGCCACGCTGAAAAATATCAGTGGCCGTGGCCGTTTGACCGAAGACAATATTAAAGAAACGCTGCGCGAAGTGCGCATGGCGTTATTAGAAGCTGACGTTGCATTACCTGTTGTTCGCGAATTTATCAAGAAAGTTAAAGAGCGTGCTGTTGGTGTTGAAGTCTCTAAGAGCCTTAGCCCGGGTCAGATGTTTGTTAAAATTGTACAAACAGAACTTGAAGCGGCAATGGGTGAAGTTAACGAAGCCCTTAATTTAGCGGCGCAGCCACCTGCGGTTATTATGATGGCAGGTTTACAAGGTGCGGGTAAAACCACCTCTGTTGGTAAACTGTCTAAATTCCTTCGCGAGCGCGAAAAGAAATCTGTATTGGTAGTGAGTGCTGACGTTTATCGTCCAGCGGCAATCAAGCAGCTAGAAACGCTAGCGGGCGAAGTGGAAGTTGAATTCTTCCCATCGGATATTTCACAAAAGCCAGTTGATATTGCCAATGCAGCGATTGCGCATGCGAAAAAGAAATTTATCGATGTAGTCATTGTCGATACTGCGGGTCGCCTGCATGTTGATAGTGAGATGATGGATGAAATCATCGACCTACACGGCGCTATCAATCCTGTAGAAACGCTATTCGTGGTTGATGCTATGACGGGTCAAGATGCTGCCAATACTGCAAAGGCTTTCAATGATGCGTTGCCATTAACGGGTGTTATCTTAACTAAGACCGATGGTGATGCACGCGGTGGTGCGGCACTATCTATTCGTCACATTACTGGCAAGCCAATTAAATTCTTAGGTGTTGGTGAGAAAACTGACGCGCTAGAGCCATTCCACCCTGATCGCGTTGCATCGCGTATCTTGGGTATGGGTGATGTTCTATCACTTATTGAAGACATTCAGCACAAAGTTGACGTTGATAAAGCCAAGAAACTTGAGAAGAAAATCAAGAAAGGTAAGGGCTTTGATTTAGAAGACTTCCGCGATCAGCTAGTGCAAATGAAGAACATGGGCGGCATGATGGGCATGATGGATAAATTACCGGGTATGGGTAATGTGCCAGATGCTGTTAAGAACCAAATGAACGACAAGATGACGGATCAAATGGAAGCCATTATCTCGTCAATGACACCTAAAGAGCGCGCGCGTCCCGATATCATCAAGGGTTCTCGCAAGCGTCGTATTGCTGCAGGCTCTGGTACGCAGATTCAAGACGTGAACAAACTATTAAAACAGTTCACGCAAATGCAGAAAATGATGAAGAAGATGTCTGGTAAAGGCGGTATGCAGAAAATGATGCGCGGCATGAAGGGCATGTTACCACCTGGTATGGGTGGTGGTTTTGGCGGTATGCCACCAAGATAGCTAAAAATGCGTTATTAATTATAAAAGCCGCTGATTTAAGCGGCTTTTTTATGTCTTTATGTGATCAATACAACTTGCGCTAACGCTTCATTCGCGTATAATTTGCGAGCTTTCTAATCTGGGGTGCGTTCTATTTAGCCTTATTTTTATGCAAAACGCTTTTGCGTAGCGCTTTGAGAGTGAGGTTGAGAAAACATTCAGATTAACACTTTTGATGTTAAATCAACTTATTAACGGTTTAATATCAAACACTTTAGAGGAATATTTACCTATGGTAACCATTCGTTTAGCACGTGGTGGCGCTAAGAAGCGTCCTTTCTACCAGGTAGTAGTAGCTGACAGTCGTTGTTCACGTGACGGCCGTTACATTGAGAAAGTAGGTTTCTTCAACCCAATGGCTCGTGGCCAAGAAGAGACTTTACGTTTAGATCTAGACCGTGTAGAGCACTGGGTAGGTCAAGGCGCTCAAACTACTGATCGCGTAGCAAAATTAATTAAAGACGCGCGTAAAGCTGCGTAAGGGTAACTAGTGAGTAGTCAAACCGACAAAGTATTATTGGGTTGCGTTGGTGCACCTTATGGTATTAAAGGTTGGGTGAAAATTACTACCTATACTGAATCGGTCGAGAGTATTTTCGACTATTCGCCTTGGCAACTTGTTGTCAATGGCAAGTCACAAGAAGTAGAAGTAGCGCAATGGCGCTTACATGGTAAAGGCGTAATTGCACGCTTTAAACATGTCGAAGACCGCGATGACGCAGCGCGTTTAACCGGTCAGGAAATTTACGTTAACGAAGATCAGCTTGCTGAACTTGGTGACGATGACTTCTACTGGCGTGAGCTGATTGGCATGGAAGTGAAGAACATTAAAGGTTACCACTTTGGGCATGTAGATGCCTTAATGGAAACTGGTTCGAACGACGTGCTACAAGTTAAAGCGAACGCACGTGATGGATTTGGTAAAAAAGAAAGATTAATCCCTTTAGTAGACGGTGATGTGATCAAGAATATTGATCGAGAAAATCGCCTTATTGAAGTGGACTGGGATCCTGATTTCTAAGACGGTGGGACAATAATATGTGGATAGGCGTTGTTACGTTATTTCCCGACATGTTTAAAGCCATTACCGAGCAAGGAGTTTCAGGACGCGCTGTTAAAAACGGCTTAATACAAGTGCAATGTTGGAATCCTCGTGATTTCACCCATGATAAACATCGCACCGTGGATGACCGACCTTATGGTGGTGGCCCGGGCATGTTAATGATGGTTCAACCATTGCGCGATGCCATTTTAGCTGCAAAAGAAGCAGCTGGTGGCGACGCTAAAGTCATTTATATGTCACCGCAGGGACGTCGTTTAGACCAAACTGGGGCTAGCGAATTAAGCATAAATGAGAAGATTATTCTGATTTGTGGTCGCTATGAAGGCATTGACGAACGCATCATTACATCACTTGTTGATGAAGAATGGTCGATTGGCGATTACGTATTAAGCGGCGGTGAACTACCAGCAATGACATTGATTGATGCAGTGTCACGCTTAGTTCCCGGTGTATTGGGCAAGCAGGCTTCGGCCGAGCAAGACTCCTTTAGCGATGGCTTGTTAGATTGTCCGCATTACACCAGGCCGGAATGTTTAGATGGCGAGTCAGTACCTTCAGTACTACTTAGCGGTAATCATGAAAAGATAAAACGTTGGCGCGCCGAGCAGTCGTTAATTCGCACTTGGCAACGTCGACCCGATTTAATTGAAAACCTAGCTCTGACTGACCAGCAAGAGAATATCCTTGCAAGCTTTGTTGAAAAAAACAAAGGTTAGAAGAGTACAGTTTATTCTAGGAATGAGAAAGATATGAAAAATCCAATTATTCAAGCAATCGAAGATGCACAGTTAAAAACTGATCTTCCAAGCTTTGCACCTGGCGACACTGTAGTTGTTCAGGTTCGTGTTGTAGAAGGTAACCGTACCCGTCTACAAGCCTATGAAGGTGTTGTAATCGCAGTTCGTAACCGCGGTTTACACTCAGCATTCACAGTTCGTAAGATCTCTAACGGTGAAGGTGTTGAGCGTGTTTTCCAAACTCACAGCCCATTAGTTGATAGCATCGAAGTTAAGCGTCGCGGTCTTGTTCGTCAAGCCAAGCTTTACTACTTACGCGAGCTATCAGGTCGTGCAGCACGTATCAAAGAGAAATTGGCCAAGCGATAAGCACCAATTTTTTCCTCAGATTAGAAAAGCATTTGAAAGGCCCGTCGATAAGACGGGCTTTTTGCATTTGGGATTTAATTCTTGTTACGTGTTTAAGGGAATAACCAAGCTTTACACTCTCAGTTACGCGAGCTATCAAGTCGTGCAGCATCTAGTCATAAGTATGGCAAAGAGAAATTGGCCAAGCGATAAGCACCAATTTTTCCCTCAGATTAGAAAAGCATTTGAAGAGCCCGTCATTACGACGGGCTTTTTGCGTTTTGGGCATTAGGAAATGTGTAAGAGCACCAGGCTTTGCACTCTCAGTTACGCGAGCTATCAGGTCATGCAGCAGCTAGAAAAAAGACATGGCAAAGAGAAATTGGCCAATCGATAAGCACCAATTTTTCCCTCAGATTAGAAAAGCATTTGAATTGCCCGTCATTACGACGGGCTTTTTGCGTTTAGGGCATTAGGAAGTGTATAAGAGCATCAAGTTATACATTCTCAGTTGCTTGATTTACCAGAGCTGTCATTACCGTGGTAATTTACGTTTATTGTTTACGGGAGATTATGCGCTAATGTAAATAAAAAATTACAAGAAAATAGCCTTGTAAAGTTATTGATTGATTGTGCTTTATTTCAATTCTATCTAACCTGACTTAGGCTCTTTAAATTAAGCCTGCTAAATAATAACAATAAAGAAAGAGAAATCTTGATGGACAAGTCTTTACACTTTAATACCCAGCTAGTGCATGCTGGCGCAAATCCTGACAATGAATACGGCGCACTTTCAACGCCTTTATATCAAACATCAACCTTTGCCTTTGACAATTGCGAGCAGGGCGGTCGCCGCTTTGCAGGCGAAGAACAAGGGTACATTTATACTCGCTTGGCAAATCCTACCGTCACTCAATTAGAGCAGCGAATGGCGGCATTAGAGAAAATGGAAGCGGCGGCAGCAACATCCACTGGCATGGCGGCAGTTTCTGGTGTATTGATGGCTATGTTGTCGCAAGGCGATCATTTAATTGCATCTAACGCTGTTTACGGCTGTACGTTCGCATTACTTAGCGAGCAGTTTCCCCGCTATGGAATTGAAGTGACCTTTGTCGATATGGCAAATCACGATGAAATTGAAGCGGCCAAACGCGATAACACCAAGGCGATATTTTTAGAGACGCCAGTTAATCCTAACCTAGCGGTTTACGACCTTACCTTTATCGGAAACTTTGCCAAGCAACATGCAATTTTATCCATTGTTGACAATACTTTCCTGACGCCATACTTACAGCAGCCACAGGAGTTTGGTATCGATATCGTGCTCCATAGTGCGACAAAATATCTCAACGGTCACGGTGATGTTGTTGCTGGTATTATTTGTGGCAGTGAAGAACACATCACGCAAATTAAGCACACCACGTTAAAAGATATCGGTGGCACTATGTCGCCGTTCGACGCATGGCTTATTTTACGAGGCTTAAAGACACTAGCAGTGCGCATGGAGCGTCACTGTGACAATGCTGAGCAAGTCGCGCAATGGTTAGAGGCTCATGAAGGCGTAAAAACCGTTTATTATCCGGGGCTAGTGTCTCATGCGGGACATCGGTTTATCGGCTCTCAGATGCGCGGTGCGGGTGGCGTGATTGCATTTGAGCTAAACGGTGACTTAGACACTGCTAAATCATTTGCAGATTCCCTTAAATTGTTCAAAGTAGCAGTGAGCTTGGGCGATGCAGAATCATTAATTCAACACCCTGCGTCTATGACTCATTCTACTTATTCACCTGAAGCGCGAAATGATGCAGGAATTTCTGACAATCTACTGCGTATTTCAGTGGGATTAGAGCAGGTAGAAGATCTAATAAATGATCTAGATCAGGCTATGATTCGAACAATGGATTAGTAGAAACTAATATTGATCTTAATCAGCTTTTGCTGTCGTTAAATCCATAAAATGAAGTCAATAAGAAAACTTCAGGAGAGTAATTATGGATTGGTATGAGTTCATCATGAATAACGACGCAGCAGTTGGTTCTATCATCGGTTTGTTAATTTTATTCGGTATTGCTGGCTACATGGCATACTACTTTATTAGCAATATCGTCAATGCAGATCCAGACGCCAAGTAATCTTCTTTAATTAGCAAAAACGGCCTAGTTTTAAGGCGTATACATTCAGTGTACGCCTGTCATTACATCTTTACACCTTGATATCATCCTCTGATATTGGACTCTGTTTACAACTTTGTGATTAATTGAATTTACCGATTCAATAACGATAGGTTGTCCAATGGGTAAAACAACAAAATATAAAGCAAAGCTGCCCAATGAACACGGAGTGATTGACTATACAGAGAGTGAAAACGATATCTGGCGTCAACTCATTACCCGTCAATTAAAGTGGATTGATGATACGGCGTGTCAAGAATTTTTAGACGGTCTCAAGCTGTTAGATTTACCGCTCGATCGCGTTCCACAACTGAGTGAAATTAACCAAGTTCTACAAAAAGCTACGGGCTGGTCGACAGAGCCGGTTCCGGCGTTAATTGGTTTTGAGCAATTTTTCCGTCTGTTATCAGAAAAGAAATTTCCAGTAGCGACTTTCATTCGCACCCAAGAAGAGCTTGATTACTTGCAAGAGCCTGATATTTTCCACGAAATATTCGGTCATTGCGCCATGCTAACCAATCCTCATTTTGCTAACTTTACTGAGCATTATGGCAAACTGGGTTTGGCGGCGAGTAAAGAAGAGCGTGTATATTTAGCGAGACTTTACTGGTTTACTGTTGAGTTTGGTCTAGTGCGCAGCCATGATGGTTTACGAATTATTGGTGGCGGCATTTTATCATCACCGGGCGAAACGCAATATGCGTATCGCAAAGAGGCAGAAATTACGCCGCTTGATCCGCTAACAGTATTTAGAACACCTTATCGCATTGATATTATGCAGCCGCAGTATTTCGTAATTGAAGATCTGGCGCATCTTACTGAGTTAACTAACCTAGATTTGATGGGATTAGTTAAACAAGCGATGGAAATGGGCTTATTGCCACCTAAATTTGAACCTAAGAAAAATACCGCTTAAGCGGCACAATTGTTTTAAGGAAAGATTATGAAATTAAGTGAATCAAACTGTGAAGCTTGTCGTGCAGATGCGCCGAAAGTAAGCGATGAAGAATTAGCGCAACTGATTAAAATGATCCCTGATTGGACGCCGATTGTCGTCGATGACATCATGCAACTAGAGCGCGTTTATAAGTTTAAGAACTTTAAAGACGCACTAGCTTTTACCAATAAGCTTGGCGCTATTTCAGAGGAAGAAGGTCATCACCCTGGTATTTTAACAGAGTGGGGTAAAGTGACAGTGACTTGGTGGAGCCATTCAATTAAAGGTCTGCATAAGAACGACTTTATTATGGCGGCTAAAACCGATGAGTTGTTAGCCGACTAATCACTGCTGACAGTGTAAATATCAAAGGCAACCCTTCGCGGTTGCCTTTGTCATTTGTGTCCTCTACAATTGCCTTCATTATTTTGTGGCGTGAAATAACGCCTTTCAAAGAGTTAAGTAAGAGATATTATGAGTTTAGTACCAATGACTGAGCGCGGCGCTGCGGCACTTCGCGAAGAATTAGAGCATTTAAAAACGGTAGAGCGTCCGCGAATTGTAAACGATATAGCGGAAGCTCGTGAGCACGGCGATTTAAAAGAAAACGCGGAATATCACGCAGCTCGTGAAGAGCAGGGTTTCTGTGAAGGCCGAATTCAAGAGATTGAAGGTAAATTATCAAATGCTCAAGTCATTGATGTAACTAAGATGACAAATAATGGCAAGGTTATTTTCGGCTCAACGGTAACGGCACTTGATTTAGATACTGATGCTGAAGTGACTTATCACATCGTTGGTGATGATGAAGCCGATATTAAAAACAACCGTATTTCAGTTAGCTCGCCAATTGCTCGCGCTTTCATTGGTAAATCGCTTGATGATGAAGTTCAAGTCGAAACGCCAGGTGGCCTGAAAGAATTTGAAATTACTCAAGTAGAATACATCTAATTTCATTTTACTGAGTTAAAATGCCAGCATCGCTGGCATTTTTTTTATCCGCAACATGTAACCGTATTTATGAATAACCTTGATTTATCCGATCCTAATAGTTTCCTCGCACCGACCGAGTTTCTAAATTACGACGCGCAAGGCGTTGTCGATTTTGTCGCTAAATATCGCGGCGAAGGCGATGTGTTCGAGCAAGCGCTCAATTTGTATTATGCGGTGCGGGATAAGATTTCTTATAACCCCCATCATATCGATTTATCAGTTGCTGGCTTGTGCGCTAGCAGGTGTATTGAATCACGCCGTGGTTGGTGCGTTAACAAAGCCGTTGTTTATACCGCTTGTTGCCGCGCTATTGGCGTGCCTGCAGTGCTTGGTTATGCCGATGTCAAGAATCATATCACCACACCTAAGCTGCAGGCGAAAATGGGTAGCGATATCTTTTACTGGCACAGTTATGCCATGGTTTATTTAAAAGGGCACTGGGTAAAAGCAACACCAGCCTTTAATCAGCGGTTATGTAATAAATTTGGCATTTATGCGGCGGAGTTTAATGGTGTTGATGATTCGATATTTTTGCCGTTTAACAAGGCAGGGGATAAACACATGGAGTATTTGAACTTTCGCGGTGAATATTCAGATTTGCCACTCGCTAGCATTTTAGATACCTATCAAACCCTATATCCAAATCTAATCGACAAATAAAAAGAGAGGCGATTAAATCGCCTCTCTTTTAGTCTTATTCACGTCGTTAATTAACGCGGTAAAACGATACTTGGCTCTTCGCTTGGCTTGTAAATTACTAATACATGGCCAATGGTTTGAACTTTAACAGACTCAGTCTCACGAACAATTGCTTCAATAATCAGTTTTTTCATTTCGCGATCACTGGTAGCAACTTTAACTTTAATTAGCTCATGATGCGCAAGTGCGTTATCAATTTCCGCTAAAACACCTTCAGTTAGACCGTTAGCACCTAATTGAACAATAGGTTTTAGGCTATGGGCTAGGCCTTTTAGATGTTGTTTTTGCTTGTTGGTTAAATTCATTAGTAGATATTTCACTTTATTAGGGTTGAAAAGGTGTATTTTACCCCCATAAACGTCTTAATACTATTAGCTAGATCTAATTTGGATAAGTTAAATTGAAGCACGAAAAGAAAAATCGCACTAAGAGTAGTAATCGTTGGATGGAAGAACATTTTAACGATCACTATGTTCAAAAAGCACAGAAAATGGGCCTTCGCTCACGTGCTGTATTTAAACTCGAAGAAATTCAAACCAAAGACAAACTAATGAAACCCGGAATGACGGTGGTGGATTTAGGCGCTGCGCCTGGCGGTTGGTCACAATATGCCGCTAAGGTGGTCGGTGACGCAGGGCAAGTTATCGCTTGTGATATTTTGCCGATGGACGCATTGCCAGGTGTTGCCTTTTTGCAAGGTGATTTTCGCGAAGAGAAAGTGCTCGAAGCATTATTAGAGCGCGTGGGTGATGAAAAGGTCGATGTTGTGCTGTCCGATATGGCGCCTAACTTTAGCGGCAACGCTGCTATCGACCAACCAAGCTCTATGTATTTAGTCGAATTAGCGCTAGATATGTGTCGCGAGGTGTTAGCCCCTAATGGCAGCTTCGCAGTGAAGGTATTTATGGGCGAGGGCTATGAAGCGTATTTAAAAGAAATTCGGTCTATGTTTAAAGTGGTTAAAACGCGTAAACCGGACTCATCTCGAGATCGCTCTCGTGAAGTCTATATAGTAGCGACAGGCTATAAAGTATAGTAACCTGTTATCAGTTCTTATTTTTTAATTTTTTAAAGGGGTCATTACATTGAGTGATATGGCTAAAAATCTAATACTGTGGCTTGTTATTGCTGTAGTTTTAATGTCTGTTTTTAACGGGTTTAGTCCCGATAGTAGCAGCGCTAACAAGCTTGATTATTCAGCGTTTGTCAAAGAAGTTGATCGCGGCAGTATTAGTCAAGTCACTGTTGACCAAAACAGTAAGGTGATTACCGGTAAACGTCGCGATGGCTCGCAGTTTACTACTGTTGTACCTATGTACGACAAAGATTTAATGAACCAACTTATTACCAAAGACGTTAAGGTACAAGGTCAAGCACCTGAAGAATCGAGCATGCTAACTTCGATCTTTATCTCTTGGTTCCCAATGATCTTATTGATTGGTGTATGGATTTTCTTCATGCGTCAAATGCAAGGCGGCGCTGGTGGCAAGGGCGCGATGTCGTTTGGTAAGTCTAAAGCTAAATTAATGGGCGAAGATCAAGTTAACACCACTTTTGCTGATGTTGCTGGTTGTGATGAAGCCAAAGAAGAAGTTACAGAGCTTGTTGATTACTTGCGTGAACCGACAAAATTCCAAAAACTTGGTGGCCGTATCCCAACAGGCGTCTTGATGGTAGGTCCTCCAGGTACTGGTAAAACCTTGCTTGCTAAAGCCATTGCTGGTGAAGCTAAAGTACCATTCTTTACGATTTCAGGTTCAGATTTTGTTGAAATGTTTGTGGGGGTCGGTGCATCTCGTGTACGCGACATGTTCGAGCAGGCGAAGAAATCAGCCCCTTGTATTATCTTTATCGATGAGATCGATGCGGTAGGTCGTAAACGTGGCGCTGGCATGGGCGGCGGTAACGATGAGCGCGAACAAACACTTAACCAAATGCTAGTTGAGATGGATGGTTTTGAGGGTAACGAAGGCATTATCGTTATCGCAGCGACTAACCGCCCTGACGTATTAGATGATGCATTATTACGTCCGGGTCGTTTTGACCGTCAAGTAACTGTAGGTTTACCTGACATTCGCGGTCGCGAACAAATCTTAAACGTTCACATGCGCAAAGTACCTTTAGGTGATGATGTTAAGGCAAGCGTTATCGCGCGTGGTACGCCAGGTTTCTCTGGCGCAGATTTAGCCAACCTTGTTAACGAAGCGGCACTATTTGCTGCACGTGGCACTAAACGTATCGTTAACATGGAAGAGTTTGAAAAAGCCAAAGATAAAATCCTTATGGGTGCAGAGCGCCGCTCAATGGTAATGGATGACGCCGAGAAAGAAATGACGGCGTATCACGAAGCGGGTCACGCTATTGTTGGTCGCATGGTGCCAGATCACGATCCTGTTTATAAAGTAAGTATCATTCCACGTGGCCGCGCGCTAGGTGTGACTATGTATTTACCTGAGCAAGACAGATTTAGTCAGTCGAAACAGCATCTTGAAAGTAACATTTCATCGCTATACGGTGGTCGTATTGCTGAAGAAATTATTTACGGCAGCGATAAGGTATCAACTGGTGCGTCAAATGATATCGAGCGTGCGTCGGCGATTGCACGTCGCATGGTAACGCAATGGGGTCTATCTGAAAAAATGGGTCCATTACTTTACGCCGAAGAAGAGAGCGATCCGTATCAGCGTGAGCAAAAGATTTCTGCGCAAACACGTGTTGAAATCGATGCAGAAGTTCGTGAACTAATCAATCGTAATTACGAACGAGCAGAGCAAATTCTTCGCGACAACATGGATATTCTACATGCCATGAAAGACGCGTTAATGAAGTACGAAACTATCGACGCTGGTCAAATCGATGACTTGATGGATCGCGTAGCGGTACGTGAACCAGCTGATTGGTCGAACAACGATTCTGACAAGCCAACGGGCAGCACTGGCGACAAAGGTGAAAAGTCTGAAGAGAAATCAGATAAAGAGCCTAGTGTTGAACCTAGCAACCCATCAACAGATACGCCGTCTTAATTAATGACGGTTGTTAAAAAGCCCCAAGCGGGGCTTTTTTTATGTTCAGGACGAACGGTATGCAGTGATGCCATGGACGGCAAGGAGCTGCGATGTTCAGGACAAATGTTATCGAGCAAGTCAGGGACGGCGTGGAGCCGACGAGTGTGTAAAAGTATGAAAATTAGTAATAACGATAAGACGCTAGATTTGAGCGAGCCGCAAATCATGGGGATATTAAATGTTACTCCCGATTCTTTCTCAGATGGCGGTAAGTTTAACCAGCAAGACGCTGCAGTTAAGCAAGCGCTGCAATTGATTGATGATGGCGCAACCATTATTGATATCGGCGGCGAGTCAACTCGTCCAGGGGCCGCGTTAGTATCGCTTGATGAAGAACTCAAGCGCGTGATTCCTGTTATCAAAGCTATTCGTCAAGTGTCAAATGTGTGGATTTCTATCGACACCAGTAAAGCCGAAGTGATGAAACAAGCGGTTGCTGCAGGGGCAGACTTAATTAATGACGTTCGGGCATTGAGTGAAGAAGGCGCACTAGAGGTTGCGGTTAAAGCCGATGTTCCCGTGTGTATTATGCATATGCAGGGACAGCCTAAAAACATGCAAGATAATCCAAACTATGTCGATGTGATTGATGAAGTATGCGAGTTTCTCGATACTCGCATCACTGAATGTATCAATGCTGGTATTAAACGGGAAAATATCATTTTAGATCCGGGCTTTGGTTTTGGTAAAACCATGGAGCATAACTTTCGGCTTGTTAACAAATTTTCACAGTTTTTAAAATTTGAACTGCCATTATTAGCAGGGCTGTCGCGAAAGAGTATGTTTGATCATCTTTTGGGCTTAAAAGTTGATGAACGTCTAGCATCAAGTCTCACGGGTGCGTTATTATGCGCACAACAAGGTGCGCACATACTTCGGGTGCATGATGTCAAAGAAACATCGCATATGCTCCAAGTCATGCAAGCGGCTAATACCTATTAAATGACAATATATAAGAATTAATAAAAAGATAAGGATGACTATGTCACAACGTAAATATTTTGGTACCGACGGCATTCGCGGCAAAGTAGGTGAAGGAAAAATCACACCAGAATTTGCAATGAAACTCGGTTACGCTGCCGGTAAGGTTTTTTCGCAGGTAGGTACCAAAAAAGTCATTATTGGCAAGGATACTCGTATCTCGGGTTACATGCTCGAATCGGCACTAGAAGCAGGTTTGTCAGCAGCAGGTATTAATGTAGCATTACTTGGCCCAATGCCAACACCGGCAATTGCCTATCTAACCCGCACCTTCCGCGCCGAAGCGGGCATTGTTATTAGTGCCTCTCACAATCCATATTATGACAATGGCATTAAGTTTTTCTCGGCAAACGGTACTAAGTTAGATGATGATTTGGAATTAGCCATCGAAGCGGAAATTGACAATGGTATGGGCTGTGTACCTTCTGAACAATTAGGTAAAGCGAGTCGTATTAACGATGCTGCTGGTCGTTATATCGAGTTTTGTAAGAGTAACTTCCCAAATCACCTATCTCTTGAAGGTAAGAAAATTGTAGTTGACTGTGCTCACGGCGCGACTTACCACATTGCACCTGCGGTATTTAGCGAGTTAGGGGCTGAAGTCGTTTCTATTGGTTGTAAGCCAGATGGCTTAAATATCAATGATGGTTACGGCGCAACAGATTTAGCCAACCTGCAAAAAGCAGTAGTTGAGCATCAAGCCGATATGGGGATTGCCCTTGATGGCGACGGTGATCGCCTGATGATGGTTGATAGCGACGGTAGTGCATTAGACGGTGATGAAACACTATTTATTATCGTGCGTGAAGCATTGAAAAACGGTGAACTTGGAGGCGGTGTTGTTGGCACCAAGATGAGTAACCTAGGTCTAGAGTTGGCATTACGTGATTTAGGCGTTCCTTTTGTTCGTGCTGATGTTGGTGATCGTCATGTGCTTGAAGGGCTTACTAGCAACGGCTGGAAAATTGGTGGTGAGAACTCTGGCCATATTATTTCACTCGATCACAACACCACTGGTGACGGCGTCGTTGCAGCCTTACTAATATTACAAGCGGTATGTCAGTCGGGCCTATCGGTTAAAGAACTACGTAACGGCATGAAGTTGCTACCACAAAAACTCATTAATGTGCGTTTTGGTGGCAGTGAAGATCCATTAACGAATAGTGAAGTGATGTCGGCGGTTGAAAATGCAGAAACCGCATTGGCCGATCAAGGTCGCGTACTGCTGAGGAAGTCCGGTACCGAGCCGCTTATTCGCGTTATGGTTGAAGGCGTAGTAGAAGAAGACGTGCTAAAACACGCCAATGATATCAGCGATGTCGTCAAGCGTGTTTGCGCTTAATTTTCTAAGCTAAACAATGACTAATCACGGCGTTTGGGTTAAAAATAAAGCGAACGACGACAAAAGTTAA